>JAJBSY010000270.1 GCA_020861205.1 Deltaproteobacteria bacterium
ACCCGGCCTTGTCCAACCGCTCAAAGGCTTTTTCAACGGCGCCCTTGGCAACGAGGCTTCGCTCGGAATACCAGACGTCATGGCCGACTTTGAAAATTCTGAGGTCTTCCTTGATGCCGTCCAGGATGGATTGCATCGCGTACTCGAAGCAGGCGTCGATTCCCTTGTCTTCGGGCATGGTTGCGAGATCTGGCTTACGGGCGAGCATTTCCCTCGCGATGTCGATGATGTAGTCGCCTTTGTACCAATCCTCAGGCCAGACGACCGGTTTCCCGGCCAATTCCCTGACTCGCAGCCAGACGGAAAGACCGAGCAGCCGCATCTGGCGGCCCGCGTCGTTGATGTAATACTCCGTTTGAACGTCATAGCCCGCGAAACGCAGGACGCGGGCGAGCGAATCGCCGATGGCGGCACCCCGGCCGTGGCCGATATGCAACGGGCCGGTGGGGTTTGCGGAAACGAATTCAACCTGGATCTTCTTGCCTGCACCTGTTTTCGGCGCTCCGAAAGAAGAGCCCTCCTGTTCCGTGAGCCGGATGGTTTCTTGCCAGAAGGCGGGCGTCAGCGTCACATTGACAAACCCGGGACCGGCCACGGAAACGGACTCGATCGCAGCAGATTTTGTCTTGATTGTGCGGGCAATGTCTTCGGCAAGGTCACGCGGCGATTTACCCAGGTCCTTTGCTAGCAAAAGCGCGACGTTACTGGCTAAATCGCCGAATTTTTTGTCGCGAGGCGGTTCGATGACCGCTTTTGCAGGCCAGGAGAGGCCCATGGAGGCGACATGGTTTTGCAGAAGGCTCAAAAGCAAGATCTTGGCGCGCATGGCAAATCCTTTACCGCGGAAAGGTTCCACGAAATTTCCGCCCGGGAGGGGACGGGAGACGCCACTTATATCGTTTCCGGAGAGGTTTGCCTAGAGTTTTTCGGCGCTGGACGGGGAAGCGGGCGAACGCCATCCGTCGTTCGACGAATGGCGTTATACCTACTCTGTTGATCAGACCCGGATCAATAGGTCCACTTACCGGCCTTGTATTTGATAAGTTCGATAATCGGGGTGCGGTTCGATTCACTGAAAGGGCCGGCCAAGGCCTGCTTTTGATCCTTGCCGGTACTCACGTATTCAACTTCATGGTAGTTCATGCGGCCGATATACTTGATGGTTTTATTATTTTCGGTCGGATTGTACGACGTTTCCAGCGAGTCTATATCATAGGCCATATAACGGGCCAGATAGGTGCCGTCAGGCTGTTTCTTCACTTCCTTATGCGTGATGCTGGGTAGGCGCTGCTTGTTCATGCTCTCGATGCACGATTGGGCGAAGGTATCCAGCGAGTTTTTCAGCTTGTCGTCCGTCGTTGCCTGGGGCGCTGCCTTTACCTGCTTCGAAGCGGTGCCGGCTTGTTTGACCGCTGGTTTCCGGGGGGTGGAAGCCTCGATGTGGGTCAAGTGCGCCGTGCTTTGCCGGGGAGCGACCTTGGCTCTCGCCTTAGGAGGTTTTTGGGCCACAGGGGGCTTTTGAGCCGTGGGGGGAGCCTTGGCTTCGGCGGCCGAGGCCGGCGACGGTGCGTTCATGGGAAGAAAAATAAGGCAGGCAAAGAAAAAAACAGCATAAAGAAAAAAATTGTTCGGCTTCATGAGATGCAAATAGCATAAAAAAAGACCCGGCGGAAGTATCCACCGGGTCTTTAGAATCGATTTTAGTCCTAGTTGATTTCCGCGCGGCGGTTCAGGCGGCGGCCTTCTTCCGTACGGTTGTCAAACTTGGGCTGGGATTCCCCGTAACCGATGGCGGTCATGGAAGAAGCGGGGATGCCCTTTCTGGCCAGGTAGTTCTTAACCGCGTTGGCGCGGCGCTGAGACAGGCCCATGTTATATTCGTCGCTACCGATGGAGCAGGTGTGCCCGCCGATTTCGACGTTGCGCGGGGAGCTCTGGAGCATCCGGGCGACTTCATCGAGGATGGCGGCGGATTCATCGGTGATCACGGCGGAGTCGAACCCGAACTGCACGCTGCGCAGGTCTATGCGGCCACCGGCCACGTCGTAGAACACGTCGGCAACGAATTTTTCAACCGCCGCGTTGCTGCGGATCAGTTCTTCGGCTTCAACCACGACGGAGCAGCTGCGCATGGCGGCGATCTGCTGGATGGTTTCTTTGCCTTCCGGCTTGTCGGCCACGGAAATGACATGCACGCAGATGTCGGGGTTGGAGTTGTACAGGGCGGTTACCTGCGCCACGGGGTCGGAACCCAGGTTGGAATTGCCGTCGGTCACCATGATGACGCCGGTTTTACGGCTCATGCGGTTGTAGTCGCTGGCAAGCACGCCGATGCTGTCGCCCATGGGGGTCAGACGGCCGTAAATCGGCATTTCGGTTTTCAGGCTTTCGATGGCTTTCTTCATGGAAGCTTCGTTATAGGTGCTCTGCGGAAGAACTTCACTCAGGGGAGCGAAGGTGTGCAGGCTGCCCGAATAGCCGAGGGCAGGAATTTCTTCGTTAACGCGCAGCAGGGCTTCTTTCGCGATGGCCGCCTTGGTGGTGGTCCTGGTCAGAAGGCCTGCGGCGTTGTTCTTCATCATCATGGAGCCGGACTGGTCCACCAGGAAATCAAAACTGTTGATTTTGGGGATCAGGTTGCCGGCCGGGGCCGCGGTTGCGCTCACCGCGAACATGAGGGTCATGGCCGCGAGCAGAGCAAAGGACTTGAAAAGTTTCATTTGTGTTCCTCCAGAAAAATTAAAAATCAAGGTTCGCGTTGAGGATTACGTACCACATAATCACGTATATCCGCATAGAAAAAATTAAAAAACATATATTTTTTTAACACCTTTTCTTTGCGCACACAACTCAGTTGTAGAGCATAGCCGATTCCGGATTTGCGTCAAGGGTTGTATGGACAAAAAATAACTATTTTCCGGCCTGTTTTTTCAGGGCCCGGCAATTCCCCGGACTGCGTCACAGTTATTTTCGGTTATGGCTCATCCGTTAAAACCATTTCCTTGGCGGCTTTCGTCTCGTCCAGCCGCCGTACCGGCAAGGTTACGGGAGCGGCTATAATGGGGGCCGGATCTTTTTCGGCCAAATCTATAATGGCGATCAAATCATTGCAGAACCGATCGAGGGTTTCCTTGCTCTCGGTTTCCGTCGGTTCAAACATGAGGCTTTCTTTGACAATCAGCGGAAAATATATCGTCGGCGCGTGATATCCCTTGTCCAGCAGCGCCTTGGCAAGGTCCAGCGCACGGACGTGGTACGGTGCGAGGTTGGCAGCGGAAGCAACAAATTCGTGCATACATATGCGATTGAAAGGAATATCCAGGTGTCCCTCCAGAAGCTTCCGCATATAGTTGGCATTCAGAACGGCGTAATCCGAAGCCCGCGCAAGACCTTCCTTCCCCAGCCGGAGCATGTAGCCGAGAGCTTTTAGGGTGACGCAGAAGTTCCCCTGAAAGGGAGCCACGTTGCCGATGGAGTCCGGATAGTCGTCGTGCAGAGCGTAGGTTCCGTCATCGTTTTTCCGGACCCGGGGAGACGGCAGGAACGGAATGAGCCTTTCGGAAACGCCGACGGGCCCGGCGCCCGGACCGCCGCCGCCGTGAGGCGTACCCATCGTCTTGTGCAGGTTCAGGTGAACGACGTCAAAACCAACATCGCCGACCCGCATACGCCACATGATGGCGTTGAAGTTCGCGCCGTCATAATAGAGGAGCGCGTCGACGGACCGCAGCAACGTGACGATTTCGGGCAGTTTTTTTTCAAAAAGACCGAGCGTGTTCGGGCAGGTCATCATGAGGGCCGCCACCGAGTCGTCGAGCACCTCGGCCAGAGCGGCCGGGTCCACGATACCGTCCTTGGAGGCTATGTTGACGACTTCAAAACCCGCGAGAGCCGCGCTGGCGGGATTGGTTCCGTGGGCGGAGTCCGGGCAGACGACCTTGGTTTTCTTGTTGCCCTTGGCTTTGTGGTATGCCGCGACAAGAAGCGCGCCGGTCAGTTCTCCCTGGGCGCCGGCCATGGGATTCAGGGTAAACGCCCCCATGCCGGTTACCTCGCAGAGCAGCTGCTCGGTCATATACATGGCTTCAAGGGCGCCCTGGGCGAGCGTTTCCCCCTGCGGCAGCCGTGCGTGAAGCGGATGCAGCTGCGTAAAGCCGGGAAGCGAGGCCACGTGCTCCATGAACTTCGGGTTGTATTTCATGGTGCAGGAACCCAATGGATAGAAATTGCCGTCGACGCAATAGTTCAAGCGTGACAGCCCGGTAAAGTGGCGGACGACGTCCAGTTCGGACATTTCAGGAAGTTTTGGGGCGTTTTGCCGCAAAAGTTCTTTCGGCAACATTCCGGAAGCCCGTTTTTCGGGCAGGGAGGGAACGACGCCGGTACGGCCGGGTACGGATTGGCGAAAAACGGTTTTCATAGGTTACCTCGCAGGAACGCGGCCAGTTGTTCGATTTTGGAATGTTGCGTCAGCTCGGTGCAGGCCACGAGAAGGACATTGTCCATATTATCGTACCAGGATCCCACCGGCAGGCCCGGAATGATTTTTTCACGCAGCATGGCCTCGACGATTTCGGTCGCCGGCTTGGGAAGGACGAGGGCGAATTCATTCCCGAAAGGCAGAGTGTTGAGGCGCCGGACGCCTGGCAGCGCCGTCAGCGCTTTTTCGGCCTCCCTCGCCCGCATCATGCTTATTTCCGCGGTTCGGGCAAGCCCTTCCGGGCCGAGCAGGCAGAGGTGGATCAGAGCGCGCAACGCGCAGAGGGCCTGGTTGGAGCAGATGTTGGACGTGGCCTTGGCGCGCCGGATGTGTTGTTCCCTGGCTTGGAGGGTGAGAACGTATCCCGTTTTCCCTTGCGTATCCACCGTTCTGCCGACTATCCTGCCGGGAATCTGGCGGACAAGGGCTTTCGTGCAGGCCATGATGCCGAGGTACGGGCCGCCGAAGCCAAGGGGTTGTCCTATGGACTGCCCGTCCGCCACGGCGATGTCCGCGCCCATCTCGCCCGGCGTCTTCAAGACGGACTGCATGACGGGGTAGGTGGCAAGGATGGACAGCGCGCCTTTTTCTTCGGCTTTGGCGAACAGGCCGGAAAAATCGCTGACCACGCCGAAGAAGTTCGGATTCTGCACCACGACGCCGGCCGCTTTGTCGGTCAGGGCCTTCTGAAGGGCATGTATGTCCGGCGCGCCGTCCGCGTGGGGGACGGTAACGATCGTAAACCCGAGGTTGGCCGTGAGGGTGGCGAGCATGGTGCGGTAAAGCGGGTTGACGGTCTCGTCCACAATGATCCTGCCGCGCTTGGTGGCCCGGGCCGCCATCATGGCCGCTTCAAAAATGGCGCTGCCCCCGTCGTAAACGGAGGCGTTGGCGACGTCCATTTCCAGGAGGCGGCAGACGGCTGTCTGGTATTCGAAAATGGCCTGTAACGTCCCTTGCGAGGCTTCCGGCTGGTAAGGCGTATAGGCGGTATAGAATTCTCCGCGTCCGGCAAGGGCGTCCACGGCTTTCGGGATGGCGTGGTTATAAAAACCGCCGCCCACGAAACTGGGGATGGTATGCTGGTTCTTCGCGGCCAGGGCTTCCAACCGCTCGCAGACGGCTGTTTCGCTGAGTCCGTCGGGCAGGTTGAAGCTCCGGGGCCGCATGGCGGCGGGAATATCGGCGAACAGTTCGTCGAGATTTTTTACCCCGATCACCTGCAACATTGCGCCGAGATCTTCCGGAGTATGGGGGATATAGGGCATGCGACCTCCAAAAAAAATCGGAAAGCGGAAAAGGCTCCGGTTTCACGGATACGATAGGGCCAGACCCGAAGCGAACGAATTCCCTCCCGGTTGCGCCAGACTAAAACGGGACGGGATATCAGTGCGCTTCGTTTTGCGCGTGTTCTTCGTACTCTTCGGCCGTCATGAGACCGGAAGGAGACGAAGAGAGCTTTACCCGGATCATCCAGCCGCCGTCAAAGGGAGATTCGTTGATGATTTCCGGGCTGGCGTCAAGGTCCGTATTGACTTCGACGACTTCCCCGGACACGGGGGAATATAGTTCGCTGGCCGCCTTGAC
>JAJBSY010000197.1 GCA_020861205.1 Deltaproteobacteria bacterium
TGGTGTAGACTAGCCCGACCGGCGGTCTGCGGGCTTGCGCGTCCCCCGGGGGCGGCGGCGCGCGCCGCCGACGCGGTTCCGACGAAGAACGCCGCGCAGGCTATCCCCAGGAATACGGCCGAAAGAAAACGTGATACATGCTGCATGGAACGCCTGTTGCCTCCGGCGGGCCGGGCTTCGCCCTTCGCCCGTCCCCCGCAAGGGTTTCCCTTGCCCTCGGGGACGCGCACTCGTTTAGCTGCCCCGGAAACGGCTGCGGAACACATGCTGCCCGGTTCTCAGCGATACGTATCTTCCTCCCGCCTCATTTTCGGAGTCGGGAGAGCCATTGGAAAACCCGGGAGCGGCCGCCCCGGGTCTTTTCCGGCGAATCCTAGAAGAACTGGCCCATGGAGAACTCGAAGCGGCCGCTGTCGCGGTTGCCCTTGCGGTCTTCGTCAAGCGGGATGCCGTAGGCGAACCTGAGGTCGCCCATGGGAGACCGCCAGCGCAGCTCCAAGCCGAACGAGCGGAATATTTCGTCATCCCATTCGTAGGAGCGATCCGCGTCGATGTTCACGCCGATATCGAAGAACGGCACGATATTGACGCCCAATTCGGGGGCGATGGTCCAGATGTATTCGAAGTTGCCGAACGCCATGCGCGTGCCGCCGATACGGTCGTTGGTCTTGGGATCGCGGGGTACGATATCGCGGGACGCATACCCGCGCACGCTCTCCATGCCGCCCATCCAGAAACGCTCGAAAACGGGGATCTCGTCGGAACCGTTCTCAAACACCATGGCTCCCTTGAGGCGCATATGCAGAACGTTGTGCTGGCGCAGTTCGTAATAGCTGTGGTGTTCCGCAGTCAGCGTCAGGAAGTCGTCATCCCCGCCGACGAGCCCGCCGCCGTATTCGAACGTCAGGCGGTTGATGGTGCCCGTGGTCGGCTGGTAGCGGTCCGTGGTGTTGCGGCTGATGCCGAGAGAAACCACCGAAGACCAGCGACGGCCGTCGTAAGCCTTGATGACCTCGGCCGCGTCGTCGTCGAAGTCGTACAACCGGTACTGGTCAAGACGGTAGCCGAGACCCACGGACGTATATTCGCCGATGGGATACCCGAAACGAATCGTGCCGCCGGTGGTATCCTTCTCGTAATCGTAGAAGTCCTGCTCCGTGTTGTACAATTCCATGGAGAACGAGAGGTTCGTGTCGTTGACCCTGGGGTTGCTGAAGAACAGGGTGTAGGCCGTGTACCGGTCGGAGAAGTAGCCCTGGACACCCGTTGAGTATCCCTTGCCCCACAAGTTCTTTTCCATGAGCATACCGGAAACGCCGAACTGGGAGTAGGTGGAATACCCGAAGCCGGCCGAAATGGAGCCGGTGCTCTTCTCCTTGATCGAGATCTCCAGATCCACCTCTTCGTCCTTGCCGGTTGGGACGAGCTCGGCTTCGGCCACGTCGAAGTAATCGAGGCGGTTCAGGCGCTGGATGCTGCGTTTGAGCTTGGAGCCGACGAACAGGGCGCCGTCCGTCAGCCTGAGCTCGCGCAGAATGACGTTGTCGCGCGTTCTGGTGTTGCCCTCGATAATCGCGCGGCGAATATACACTTTCTGTTTTTTGCCGATTTGGTAATGGACGTCCACGACGCCCTGCTCGTCGTCACGCTTCTGGGGCGAAGGAACGACCTCCGCAAAGGCGTACCCGTATTCGGCGTAGAAATCGGTAAGGCGCTTGGCGTCATCCTGCATCATGGCGAGGCTGAACCAGCCGTCGTTTTTCGCCACGTCGTCGAGAGAGGTGACGGCGCGGAGCATTTCATCCGTATCGATGAGATCGCCTTCGTAATACACGTCCGCAACGCGATACCGTTCCCCTTCGTTGATGGGGAAGGTGATGGTTATGCCGTCATCCGCGTAGTCGACCTTGGCCGCGCCCACGGCGACATCTATGAAACCGTTGTTCATGTAATACTGGCCGATCGCCGCCGCGTCGCGGTCGATCATCTCCTCACGCAGGACGCCCGTCCCGGTAATCCAGGAAAGCCAGCCGCGTTCGGTCAGGTAAAGCTCGTTTTTGACGTCGCTCTCGGAAAGCTGTCTCACGCCCTCGAGGCGAACGTCCTTGATATAGAGCTTGTTCCCTTCGTTCACGGTCAACACGAGCGCGGCCGCCGCCCCTCCCTGGCGGGTGTCGATACGGTGATCCACCGTGCCGAGGTAATAGCCTTCCTTGCGGAACACTTCCCGGATTTTCAACAGGTCTTCGGCAAGCAGTTTTTCGTTCAGAACCGCGCCTGTTCTGGTGCTCATGGCCGCGAGGATGTCGTCGGCGTCAATGTCGCTGTTGCCTTCGACCACGATGGATTCGATGCGGGGTTTCTCCTGCACGGTGTACACAAGGTGCAACCCGTCTGGCCTGGGTTCGACGGCGGCGGAAACGTCGCTGAAATAGCCGAGATCCCAGATTCGCTTCACTTCGGTGTCGATGGCGTTGAGATCCAGCACGTCGCCCTTGCGCGTGTTGACGCGCATGAGCACAACGTCCGGGTCGAGAACGCGGGTGCCGCGAATTTCGACTTCCGCGATCAGTTCGCGGCGCTTCATTTCGTTGTTGATGCGGGTGGCGAGCTCTTCCACGGCGGGAAGCAGTTCTATGGCGTCATCCTTTTCCACGAATATGGGGCGGACAAGGCCGTTTTCGCCCGCTTCCACGTAGCGGGCGTCCAGGCTGAAAGCGTTCCCCACCTGGCTGTAGCTGCCGTACACGGCGGCCGTGGCCCCGAGCCGGGCCGCGAGGGAACGGGCGACTTCGATGTTCAGCGTGTTGATCTTGTCCCGGCGCATACGTTCAAAAGCTGTGCGTTCCGGAATGACCGCTATCCCGCGGCTGGTGAGGCGCTGCTCGAGCATCGCGGGCAATTCCTCCGCAAGCCGTTCCTGTTCCGGGCCCGCGTTGATCTGGAACGGCAGAATCACGATCCGCGGAACATCGGGCTTGGCCTGGGCGGCCTGCTGGCCCTGGGTTCCCTGCGCCCCCCTTCCCGCCTGCGCGGCATTACCCGTCTGCGCGGAGAAGAGAAGGACGGCCACCGCCATGCATACGCCTGCCAACTTAGCCCATTTGGTCATAGAGGTCTCCGGATCGTAATTCCAGGCGCCGTTCCATGAGGGCGGCGATCTCCCGGTTGTGGGTTACCACGACCATGGCCATGCCACGGTCCCGGTTGAGGGTTAACAAGAGTTCCGCCACGCCGGCGCCTGTTTTTTCATCAAGGTTTCCGGTGGGCTCGTCGGCCAGCAGCACGCGGGGCCGGACCAGGATGGCCCGCGCAATGGCGGCGCGTTGCCGTTCGCCTCCGGAAAGGGTCGTTACGCTCTGTTTTTCCTTGCCCTGAAGCCCAACCGATTTCAAGGCGTCTTCCGCGAGCGCGAACGCCGCGTCTTTTCCCATGCCGCCGATGAGGGCCTGCATGGCCACGTTCTCCAGGGTGGAGAATTCCGGCAGAAGATGGTGGAACTGAAAAACGAATCCTATTGATTTATTGCGTAAATCCGCCTTTGCGTCCGGGGCCATGGCCGTTACGTCGCGTCCCTCGAAGTAGACCGTTCCACGGGTAGGAGTATCAAGAGTGCCGAGGAGATGCAAGAAGGTGGATTTCCCCGCGCCGGAAGCGCCCACCACGGCGATGGACTCCCCATGCCCGATCGTGAGCGACACGTTGCCAAGGACCGTCAGCACCTCTCCCGGTCCCTGGTACTCCTTGCAGACGCCGTCAAAGCGATACAGGGGTTGCGTCATCATTCGTACCTCAGCGCTTCGACGGGTTCCAGCGAAGCCGCCCTGTTGGATGGGTACAACGTCGCAAGATAGCACATCAGCACCGAGCCGGCGGCTATCAGGCCCAGGTCGCTCCATTGCAGAAGAATGGGCAGGTAGTCGAGGGAATAGACCCCGGGCGGCAGCTTGATGAACTGGTACTTCTTGAGCAGCCAGCAGATGCCGAGGCCCAGGACGAACCCGGCCGCGGTGCCCACCACGCCGATGACCAGCCCCTGGAACATGAAGATTCTGCGCACGGCCCGGCGCGTCGCGCCCATGGACATGAGGATGGCGATATCGCGGGTTTTTTCCATGACCAGCATCACGAGGGCCGTGACGATGGAGAAGGACGCCACCAGGATGATCAGCGTAACCATGATGGCCATGCCGATTTTTTCCAGCTTCAGGGCGGCGAAAAGGTTGGAGTTCATTTCCATCCAGTTGCGGGCGTAATACGGCGGGCCGAGGACCCAGCCGATATTGGCGCTGACCGCGTCCGCCTTGTAGACATCCCTGACCGTGACCTCGAGGCCGGTCGCCCAATCCCCGCCGGGCCGTCCGAGCAGGTCGCGCGCCGTTTCCAGGGAGACTATCCCCAGGGACGAATCGTATTCGTACATGCCCGTGGAAAAGATGGCGGCCACCCTGGCGCTTCTAACCCTGGGGGTGAACCCGGCGGTGCCTTTCTGGGCGGTCGGCGCGAGCAGGTTTATCCGGGAACCGACCGCGGCCCCGATCCGGGAGGCGAGTTCCTTGCCGATGACGATGCCGGGCAAACCGGTTTCCGGCGCGATATCCGCGAAATCGCCGCTGACGACGCGCTCGACGACGCCCTTGAGGACGCCCGGCGCGGATTCGGGGTCCACACCGCGCAAAATGAGCCCCTTGATGCCCCTGGGGCCGGAAATCATCAATTCCGAGTAGATGAACGGCATGGCCCCGGTCACTTCCGGCACCTCGAGAACCCGGTTCCTGAGACTGTCCAGGGTCTCCACTCCCACGGGGTTGCCGTCCGCGTCAAAGGTGGCCTGGGGCACGATGCCCGAGGAGGACAGCACCATGGCGTGGGCGTTGACCCCGACGATCTTGTCGCGCAAATCCGTGGTGAAGCCGTTGATGATGCCCGTCACGATGATGAGGGCCGCCACGCCGATGGCCACGCCCGTCGTGGAAATGAGCGAGATGACCGAAATGAAGGCCTGCGTGCGGCGGCCCAGAAGATAGCGAAGAGCGACAAAAAGTTCGAAACGCAAAGACACGTCCTGGTTATTGATAATGACCCGGTCGTCCGGGCTTCGGCCGCGACCCGCCCCGGGCGGGAAACAAATATACCCGCGACGCGGCCGCCCTTCTCCCGGCTAGGTTTCCGGTTTCAACTGCGGGAAGAGGATAACTTCCCGAATGGACGCCGAGTCCGTCAGCAGCATGACCAGCCTGTCGATGCCTATGCCCTGGCCGGCAGCCGGGGGCATACCGTACTCAAGGGCGCGCAGGTAATCCTCGTCCATGCAATGGGCCTCATCGTCCCCGGCTTCTTTTTCCGCCACCTGCTCCTCGAACCGCGCCCGCTGGTCCATGGGGTCGTTCAATTCGGAGAAGGCGTTCCCCATTTCCCGGCCGGTGATGAAAAGCTCAAACCGGTCGGTGAGGTCCGGGTCGGCTTCGTTCCGCCGCGAAAGGGGCGAAATGTCCGTCGGGTAATGGTAGATGAAATGCGGCTGGATCAGCTTGGGTTCCACGTCCAGGTCGAACAGCTTGGCCTGAAGCTTGCCGATCTTTTCGCCCTCGACGGCCTTTTCGCCCCGTTTTTTGATGTACTCGGCAACCGCGGTATAGTCCGAATAAAACTCCGGCTTGTGGCCGCCGACCTTTTCCAGGGATTCGTGGAAGGTAAGCCGCGTCCATTTGCCCGGCGTGAGATCGATCTCGTCCCCCTGGTAGACGATCCTTGTGGAACCGCAGACCGTTTCGGCCAGATGCGCGAACAACCGCTCGGTCAGATCCATCAGGTCCTCGAACGTCGCATACGCCCAGTAAAATTCGCACATGGTGAATTCCGGGTTGTGGCGTACGGAAATGCCCTCGTTGCGGAAGTTGCGGTTCAGCTCGAAAACCTTCTCGAACCCGCCGACCAAAAGACGCTTGAGGTACAGATCCGGAGCGATGCGCAGATACAGCTGCATG
>JAJBSY010000123.1 GCA_020861205.1 Deltaproteobacteria bacterium
AGGGCATCCTTTCCCGTTCCCGATAGGATGTACAGAAGGCCTTGTGATCGGGGAAGGGAACGTGCCGTAGCCAGTCGCAACATTTTCAGCCGGGAGACGATCGCCGCCGCAATCGGCAATCCAAGAAGTAAAACCAGCTCTAAAACCACCATGATAACATTCCGGAATAGCTGCAGTGTTTGGGCGTGCGGGCGCGCTCCCTAGAGCAACGTCAATTGCTGTTCTTCGCGCTTCTGCTTGGCGACCAGGGCCGAGCGGCTGAGGATGCCCTGAGGCAAATCCGCCAGGAACCGCGAGGGCTTTAGGCGCAAGTCCCTGCCGTACAGCTTCCGGTGCGCGGCGTGCGACAAAAACAGGCATTCCCTCGCGCGGGTAATGCCAACGTACAGCAAACGCCGCTCTTCATCCAGGTCCGGCGGCGGCGCGTTCCGGTCGACCTGACCCGTGAGCATACCGGGACCGGCAAAGGGAACAAGGCCGTCCTCAAGGGCCGGGAGGAACACCGCCTTGAATTCCAACCCTTTCGCCGCGTGCAGGCTCATGATCTGCACCCGTTCGCTTTTGCTTTTCACCTGCTCCAGCTCGGTCTGCAAATGCACCCAGTTGATGAGCCCCTGCCAGCCGCCGTATTCGCGGTACGCCCGGTCTAGGCCCTTGAACGCCGTGGACTGCCAGAACAGGGGATCGAAAAGATCCAGTTTTTCAAAATACGCGGCTATGCCCGCCGGACCCCGCGCGAGGATGGCGTCGGAGCACGGCAACCGGTCCTCTTCAAGGCCGTCGGCAATGCCGATCATGCGGCCGGCCTCCCGGATGAGGCGGGAGACGCGCTCGTCCATCCAGAATCCTTCCTCCTCGGGCACGGACGCGAGCAGACCCACGCGGGTCAGGGCCTTTTGCAGCAAAGGCGCGAGAGACCGCATCCGCACGAGGATGGCGATGTCCGACGGGCTGTATTCGCCCGTTTCCGGCAAAACAAGCCCGGCTTCGCGAACCTGGTCGCGCAGGGTAAGACTGCTGCCGCCGATAAGCGCGCGCACCTGGGCGGCGACCCAGGCCGCTTCCGCGTCGGCGCCCGGCGCGTCAAAAAGTTGGATCCGCACCGCGTTTTCCGGGTCGGGGGCGCCATCCCGGGCCGCGATCAGCGTTCCGCAGGCGGAGGCTTCACCCAGCAGGGCGGAGGCCGCGTTCAGGATGGCCGGGGCGGAGCGGTAGTTTTCACGCAAGGTGATGATCTCGATACCCGGCCAGGCCGCCTTGAAAAAGGCCCGGGCCTCGCCGTGGGCGCCGCGGAACCCGTAAATGCTCTGGTCCGGGTCCCCGATGCCGAAGAACCCCCGGCCGTCCTTGGGCAGGATGGCCCGCAAGAGCGTCAGTTGCAGGTTGGAGAGGTCCTGGATTTCATCCACCAGGATTTCCGACCACGGCGTGGTATACAACCCGCTCTGGATCTGCTCGAGCCAGAACTCGAGAAGGTCCGTATAGTCCGCTAGGTTCCAGCCGCCCTTCTGCCGGGAATAGCGCGCGTACATGTCGGCGAGTTCCTCGTCCAGGAGTTCGCGCTTCTCGCGGGCAAGCGACAGGGCGTCCCAGGCTTCCCGCAGGCGGGACCGGGGACGGTCGCCGTTGGCTTCGAAAAACACCCGGCGGGCGGCTTCCTCGCTGAGCAGGGTCGGCGCTTCGTCATGCGTTTTGTGCCACAGTTCAAAGGCCAGGGCGTGCAAGGTATCGGAACGCGGCATCGGGGCGTCCGCGCTCACCTTGCCTTCCAGGGCCAGGCCGATGCGCTCGTCCATTTCCCCGGCGGCCCGGCGGGTGAATGTCACGGCAAGGATGTGCCGGGCGCTGACGCCCTTGTCCAGCAAGTACAGCACGCGCTCGACCAGCGTCCGCGTTTTGCCCGTGCCCGGCCCCGCAATGACGAGCACCGGTCCGGGACCGGCGGCCACGGCGGCCTCCTGGGCCGCATTTGTGCGCAAAGGCGCTTCAAGGGTGGCGTTTTCGCCCGGTGTGAAGGGCGTCAGCAACGTCTCGCCGGGCAAGGGCGGTTCCGGCGCCACTGCGGGGTGCACTGCCTGTTCCGTGCCTTGCGCGGCTTCCGCGCGCTTCCTGCCTTTACGGGAGGGCCGCTCGGCTTCCCTGCCGTCGAGCGTCAGGCCCACGGCCGACGGGGTGAAGCCGGTCAGGACGGACCCCCTGGTGAATTCGCGGCGCTCCTGTTCCGAAAAAACACGCACGACCCCATACTCACCGTCATACCCTCCCTCGCGGGAGACCAGCCCCTTGCGCATACGGTCAATACCTTCGCCGAGCGGCGGCATGTACCGGGAAAGTTCATCCGTGGGCACGGATTGCAGGATTTCCAGTTCCGAGCCGAACTTGGTCACAACCTTGGCGTACAGGGCCGCGACCTTTTTGGATTTGGCGCCGCAGTCCAGGATTTCCGAAAGGATTTCCGGCAGCGGGATGAGCGAGGAAAATGTTTTGCCGTCCGCGTAGACCGGCTCGAGCCGGTCCGCGAGTTCCATGACGCGGTAGAGCACGCCGACGGTCAACGGTTTGCCGCACACCGGGCAGATGCCGCCCAGTTCCCTGGTTTCGCGCGGGTCGCAGACCACGCCGCACTTGCGGTGCCCGTCCAGGTGGTATTTGCCTTCCTCGGGATAAAACTCCAGGGTGCCGTCGAAGACGGTTTCCGCGGGCAGGCCCTTGAGAGACCGGTAAATGCCGTCATAGGTGGCTGGGCCGGTAAAAAGGTTGGCCTCCCTCCCCAGGTTTTCGCCTGAATGGGCGTCGGAATTGGAAACGAGCGTGAACCGGTCAAGGGAACTCCACAACCGGTTCATCTCCGGGTCCGAGGAAAGGCCGGTTTCCAGGGCGAAGACTTCGTGCGACAGGTCGCCGAAACATTCCTCGATGTCGTTGAACCCGGATTTGGAACCGAAAAGCGCGAACCAGGGCGTCCAAACGTGCGCGGGAACCAGAAACGCGTTGGGCGCGGTTTCCAGCACCATTTCCAGCAGGTCGCGCGAGTCGAGCCCCAGGATGGGCCGTCCGTCGGATTCCAGGTTGCCGACGGCCGCGAGTTTGGCGCTGAGTTTGTCGGCGGATTCAAAATCCGGGACGAAGACGAGGTTATGCACCTTGCGAACGGCACCGCCGCGTTTGTAGATGGAGCTGATCTCCGCCTGGAGCATGAACAGGGGGGGCTTGCCCTCTCCGCCGGTATGCTCGGGCAGTTCCGCGTCAACGGCCCTGGTATCGCGGACCCTGTACAGGCCGGAATGTTCGTCGAACGCCAGGGCTTCCCGTAGTTCCTTTCGCCAGCCCGGATGCGTAAAGTCGCCGCTGCCCAGGACGTGCAGGCCTTTTACCCGCGCCCAGGCGGCCAGGTTGGCCGGGGTGAGCTTCCGGCTCGTGGCCCGCGAATACCGCGAATGGATATGCAAATCAGCCCGAAACTGTTTCATGAAATGCCTTTAGGGTCGCCCCGTTCCCCCCGCTCCCGAAACCGCCGCGTTCCGGTGGACCGCGAGAACAATGATTGTTCCGTCTACGCCGGGAGTTTAGCAGAAACTTCCCGGTTCGCCAATGCAATGCAGCGCCCCGGGGTCCGCCTTTCCCCTGATACGTTTATATCGGCGCCGGCGGCCCTGCCCGGCGGGCTGTCTTGGCGGCTGGCGGCCCGCGTCATGCCGGCGGGAAACCGCCCGGACGATGGACGCCATCGGTTCCACGCAGGGGCCGCCAGCCGGGAAGCGCCTCAATGTGACTTCGGACAAGGAAGGCGAGTTCCGCGCGGGGAGTGAAGTGTATCAAAACATACATGAACCTCGCGCGGGCGAGCCCGGCGAAGCATCAAGCAAAGTGAGGCGCTACCGCCGGCCGGCCTTGAGATTCCGCCTTCCAAATGCTACACCTCTGCGATGCCGCAATTTACCTTCATCCATGCCGCCGACCTGCATTTGGGCGCGCCGTTCAAAGGGTTGGACGAGGCCGCCACCGGCGCGCTTGCGCCCTCCCGCGGCAGGGGCAACCTGCTGGCCGAGGCGGGCTTCGCGGCCCTGAACCGCCTGGAAACGGCCTGCCTTGAAGCAAACGCGGCCTTCCTCATCCTGGCGGGCGATATTTACGACGACAAGGACGGCGTGCTGCGCGCGCGCTTCGCCCTGCGCGACATGTTCCTGCGCCTGCGGGACGCCGGCGTGCGCGTCTTCATCGCGCACGGCAACCACGATCCTCTGCGGTCCGGCCCCCTGCCAGTTGCATGGCCGGAAAACGTGACCGTGTTCGGCAGGGACGTCTCCTGCGAATGCGTGCGGCGCGGCGGCGTTCCCCTGGCCCTGGTGCGGGGAATCAGCCACGCGTCCACGCGGGAAACCGACAACCTGGCCCTGCGGTTCGCGCCCGGCTTGCCGGAAGGATCCGACGCCCCTTCCCTTTTCGCCGGCCCGCCCGACGATCTTCCTCCGGACATCTTCCAGGTCGCGGTCCTGCACTGCGCCGTCGGCGGCGCGGGGGAGGGGCACGCGCCCTATGCGCCCTGTTCCCTTTCCGACCTGACGGGCGCGGGCTTCGATTACTGGGCCCTGGGGCACGTACACCAGGGCGGAACGCTCTGCGAAGCGCCCTTCGTGGTCTACCCCGGCAGCGCCCAGGGCTTGCACATCAACGAAACCGGCCCGCACGGCTGCTGCGTCGTCCGGGTGGACGGCAAGGCCTGCGCGGTGGAACGTCTGCCGCTGGCGCCGGTCGTGTGGGAGAAGCTGCCGTTTGCCGTGACCGAATCGGTTGCAACGATCGACGGGCTCGAGGAGGCGCTCTGCGCCGCCCTGGAAGGGCGCGCCGACGCATTGAACGACGCGCAAGCGCTTTTTTGCCGGGTGATCCTGGAAGGCGCCACGGACCTTGACGCGGAACTGCGGCGGCCCGGCAGCCTGCAAACCCTGCTGGACAGGCTGCGCAAAGGGCTGTCGGCCGGCGGCGGTCCCGTGCGGGTATGGATCAAGGATATCCGGCTGGCGACGTCCCCGGTTCGGGATTTCGCCGCCCTGGCGGACCGGGACGACCTTGTGGGCGAGGTCGTCCGCCTGGCCGCGTCCATGGCCGAAAATCCGGAAAAAGCCGCGACCGTCGTGGATCGCGCCCTGGCCCCCCTTTACGGAAACGCCAAGGTCAAGAAGGCCCTGGCCGGATCGGAGGACGGGCCGGTTCCCCCGTTGCTGGCGGAAGAAGCGAAAGCCCTGCTCTGCTCCCTCCTGGAAGGCGGCGAATAGTGCTTATCCGTGAATTTTCCATAGACCGTTTCGGCATACTTACCTCCCAGCGCGTGCCGGAGCTTTCCCCGGGCATCACAATCTTCTTCGGGGAGAACGAAGCCGGAAAAAGCACCTGCCTCAACTTTTTCCGGGCCATGTTGTTCGGGTACGCCCGCAACCGCAAGAGCATCGACTACCTGGCCGACGCCAAGGCCCTTTCCGGCGGCAGCCTCCTCATGGACAGCGAATCCCTCGGCCGGGTCCGCCTGGCCCGCGTGCCCGGCCCCCACGGCGGCAAGGCGACGCTGACCGATGCCGACGGCGCGCCGCGGCCGGAATCCGACCTGGCCGTCATGCTGCGCGGCTGCACCCCGGACCTGTTCGACAAGGTCTTCGCCTTCAGCCTCGAGGAGCTCATGCACTTCGGGTCCCTGACGGACGACAGCATCCGCCACGCACTGCACGGGGCGGCCTTCGGCACGGGACTCCGTTCGCCCGGACAGGTCCTCAAACAGCTCGAGGACGCCATGCGTCACCTGTACGCGCCGCGCGCTTCCTCGGCAATAATCCACGGCCTTGTCCGCGAGCTGGAAGCGGTCAACGGGACCATCAAGGATCGCGGCAACGAGGTGGACCGCTATGCGGCGCTCCGCATGGACCTCGAGGCAGCGACGCGGGAACTGGAAGCCTCCGGGGCGGCC
>JAJBSY010000001.1 GCA_020861205.1 Deltaproteobacteria bacterium
CATCTCAATTATACCACTATGCATACCGTGGCAAGAGGTCGATGTTCCCCGTGTTAAGTAGACGGGCATTGGACGAAAAAAAGCCGGAAACCCTTTCAATCAAGAGTTTCCGGCATACCGGGGCATACCCGGATTCTTTTTCTGGCGGAGCGGAAGGGACTCGAACCCTCGGCCTCCGGCGTGACAGGCCGGCGTTATAACCGTCTTAACTACCGCTCCGGGTAATCGCGGGGGACTTCGTACGAAAGCCGCAACCACGAGGGGCATTTCTATGGTAAATCGTGAAAAAACGCAAGAGGAATGCGCATACTTTTTCTCCGCCGCCCCATCCCTCTTCTATTTACTGGTGATTATCCTCCTACGGCGGGATCGTCGGGAGTACGATCAAGAAAAAAATCACAGGAGGAATACCCATGGGACAATTAGTGCGGCAAAAACCCGATCCCTCCGGGAAGGCTCCCGGAAAACCTCCCGAGCCCGGCGCGCGTGACGGGGTTTCCGTCAGCGTCACGACGACTTCGGTCTTTATTGTTTCTTTGGAGGGTGAGGCCTGGCCGGAAGATGCATTCCCCGGCGACCTCCCCACGCCGGGAGCGGCGGGCGAAAAAGCGAAAGACCATTAATTGTGACGGGAAAACCTATAAAGACCGCATGGATGCGACGTTTCACGAGGGAGGTGAACCCGCGTTTCGTTCGACACGGTTGCGCGGCGCGAGCCGGGGAAGGCCGGCCTCGCATTGCGGCGGGGATTTCCGGAAACAACCGCCGGTCCTCAATAAACGGTGAATCCAAAACAAGCGCCCCGGAAGCCGATCTTCCGGGGCGAATTAAAGAGGAACCTGAAAAGCAACACACGAAGGGTAACCTGCGGAAAGGGGAACTCCGGGTTTGCAACACCGGCCCTTTATTACCGTTAAAACACCCCTGTCGGCGGTCCGAAATTATTATCATCCGGTTTCGGTTCGGCGTGGTCATGGAGTATCCGGGCGCTTAAATCCGGACCGGGATGGCCCAAGGGTAACGGAGTGGTGGAAGGGTTCTCTTGAGGCCCGATACTCCGTCAACCTTACATTCAAGGCCGCCGTTTCCGGGAGAAAGCCTAAGGGATCCGCCACGGCGCTATAGAAAGCGCTTCGAAGCCATCGCCACGGCAAGTGCCAGGACTTTGGCGCGTTCCGGCAGGGACTCCGAGACCATGAACTCCTCGTCCGTATGCAGATTTCCGCCCACCGGGCCCATCCCGCATATTGTGGGCACGCCGCTGGTTGTAGCGATGCCCGCGTCCGCCGCCCCCCTGGTCGTCACTCCCTCAAGCTCCAGGCCGAAGGCTCCGCCCGCTTCCCGCACGAGCGAAAACAGCGCGGCGTTTTCCTTGTTGCTCACAAACGGCAAAAACCCCACCGGCTCGCTCAGCGTTGCCCGCAACCCGTCCCTGTTGTACCCGAGGACGATGCCGTGCATGGCATCAAGCAGGTACGCCCGCTGTTCCATGGTGGAGAACCGGGTATAGACTTCTCCCCAGGCATGGTCCGCCACGATGATGGCCCCGCTCCCGCCGCCGATCAGCCCCACGTTGACGCTGTACCCTTCCTTGTCGTTTGAAAGCGTCGCGAAGTCGGCAATGACGGCCGCGAGGCCGGTAACGGCCGAAACACCGTCGGCGAAGCTGTTGCCGGCATGGGCGGCCTTGCCGTGCACGTCGATCCGGAGCAGGTCCCCGCCGTCACGGCCTGTTACCACGGCTCCGTTGGCACGCGCGGGTTCCAGAAAAAAAGCGGTTTTGGCCGTTTTGCACCGCTCGGCGATTACCGGGCCGGATACCGCGGACCCGGTTTCCTCGTCCGAAGTCAGCAGTATCTCCACCGGAATCGGCCCGGCAATATCCTCAATGGCCCGTAACGCCTGAATAGCGAACAAACCGGCGACGATCCCGCCTTTCATGTCCGCGACGCCGGGGCCGTATGCCCTTGTTTCGTCCCGTCTGAACGGGCGGGCGGCAGCGGTTCCCGCCGGGAAGACCGTATCGCGATGCCCCACCAGCAACACCCGCCGCGCATCGCGCGCCGCGCCGGGCGGGAGCCAGGTACCGGAAAGGGTAATTGCCCCTCCGTCGCGGGCAAACCTTTCCGTTTTTCCTCCCATTGCCGCGATACATGAGGCGAGATGGTCGCCAAGCCGGTTCACGTCGTCACTATCGTTACTCCCGCTATCCCTGTTCACCATATCTTCCAGCAGGGAGAACATCGCGTCGCGCCGCTCGTCAACGGCGGCGGCGATTTTTTCGGCGAGCCGGGTTTCCGTCATGTTGCCACCCCTCTTCGGTTGTATGTGCCGCGTATCCACGCGTCGGTTTTTCCGTTTACTCAAAACGGCGGGAGCGAAAAAGGCCTGCATACTCCGGTCCGAATAACCGCGGTCTATCCGGGGTCTATATGATTACCGCGCGGGCGCTTAATCATGGAAGAGTAACCGCGAAAACCGTCTAACATATATCCCTCTATGGGAAAAAAATACAGGAGGATAGTGACATGATGATACGGAACGTGATCACGGGCGCGGCCACGGGGCTCGCCCTTGCGGCGCTGCCGCTTGTCGCCTTGTCGGCCGAACCCTACCGGGTGATGGATGACGGGTTTCCCGCCAGGGTGCAGGAGGCGCAGGAGTTCCAGCGCGAAATGGCGAAGGAACGCCTGGCAAACGAGGCGGAGGCACGGCGCATCCGCCTTGAACATGCCGGCGGCAACGAGGAAGCGAATCGGGAACTGCACAGGGCGCGGATGGAAAAAGCCCGGGAAGTCCGGCAGAAAAATATGGAAGGTTTTCCGGAACGCGTGAAAGAAGCGCAGGAATACCAGCGCGAAATGGACCAGAACCGGATGGAAACGTGGCGGTAGCCGCCTGACCGCATGGCCCCGGCTGCATGTATCGCGCGCCGGGGCCTTTTTTCAGGCCGCCGCCGCTCCGCATCCGGGAAAGGAACGAACGCCGTGAGACGGCTCGCGGAACGGTTCGTAACCCGGCAGCCGTTTCGCGAGACCGCCGGGTTTACAGGTATAGTCTCCGTTACCGCCGCTGCTGGTTGGGGTTGCCCGGGTTGTTGAAATTGGTTCGGGCGGGGTCCAGTCCCGAGGGGTCGGAAACGCCGGAGTCCGACGAACGCGTGCTGGTACGGTCCCGCGAGACGGTGTCGCTTTCAGGCTGCGTAGCCCGGCTACCCTCGCCATGGGAGACCGGGCGCTCGTCCCGAATTTCCCGGCGCTCACTCCGGCTGTCGGTGTCAGGCGCTCCAAACGCCGCCAAAGGAATGGCCGCCATGATGGCGGCAAGGCCAAGACTCTTGATACAATTTTGTATCTTCATGATGGATTCTCCTGATGTGGTTTCGCCCCCGAGGGGCTCTTCCCTAACATCATCAGCAGCGTTGTTCCGCCATGATTACCGGCATATACTACCGGCAGCGGAACGAACCGCCGCGCCTGAAAGCTCAGGCCGGACGGATTCACGCATCCATGTCGAGCGCGTCGCCGTCAATGGGTTCCGCGGGCAAAACCTCTTCGCCGTTCACGTTCACGATGTCGGCCGCGTTTTCCTGAAAATCGACCGTTACCGCTTCGGGTACGCACGGTTCGGGGGATTCCGAGGGCCGCTGGCCGGGTTTGCAAAACCTGTTGGGTATGTTCGACATGATCGCCTCCTTTCCGGGGATTGCAGTCAATCTACCATCGCGCCCGTTCGTTCCGAACGATAATCATCCGGATAAGCTCGGGAATAAAATCCATGCGGCTGCCGGCCTATCGTCTTCTTGAACGCTTCGGCCGGTGGATTCTCTTCGCTTTCACGCATCAATTCCGCGCCATTCAGGACAAACGCCTTGCTGAGTTGCGGCACCGGTTTTTGGTTAACCCCGGCAAACGGCTACAAAAAAACGGTCACCCCGGCGAGGATGACCGTCTGATTTTCCTGGTGGGCGGTACAGGGCTCGAACCTGTGACCCTCGGCTTGTAAGGCCGATGCTCTACCAACTGAGCTAACCGCCCGGTGTTTTCCCGGCAACGGCGACGTTGCCGGAACCGATCTCTTTAGAGCATCAAGGCGCCCCCGTCAAGCGTCTCACCAGGGAGTGCCGCATGGAACTTCGGACAACGAAGGCGTGTTCCGCCGGAGCGAAGAGGACTGCTTCGACCCGGGACAAGCCTGACGAAGTGGCAGGCGCATGAGGCGCTACCATCGCGCCGGGGGCGCCGCCGGAAAACCCGGAGCGGCACCGCCAGGCCGCGCATCATTCCTTCATGATATTTTTTTCTATTTCGGCCAGGGGCAAGGCGTCCATGCGCGGTTTTTCCCATCCGAGGCGGGATGCGACCGCCGCGTGCGTCCCAAGCCAGGCGATGCTCGCGGCGAACGATTCGGTATCATGCGGCTCGAGGGTGGCCGTGACGGATTTCCCCCGCGTGGCCAGCTTCGCGAACAGGGCGTCAAAGGGAACGTCCCCCGATCCCATGCCCACGTGCTGATCGGCGGTGCCGTCGTTGTCGTGCAGGTGCAGGTGCAGGGCAAAGGGACAAAAGGCGTCCAGCCACGGGTCAAGCTCTTCCTGAGCGCTTTTTCCGGCAAAAGTACGCCAGTGCCCCAGGTCGAAACAAACGCCAACTCCCGGTTCGCCGGCCTCCCGTAACGACCGGACCAGCAGCGCGATGCCGTCCGGCGCCGTTTCGTAGGTATTTTCCAAAAACAAAGGGGCCCCGGCGATACGGGGCAGTTCCGGCCATACCCGGCGCGACGCCTCGAGCCAGGCGTCCATTCTTTTCTCCCGGCTCCTGGTGCGGTGGTAGGGGTGCCCCACCATGTGGCGCGCGCGGTAAATACCGGCAAGTTCCGCGCCGCGCCGCAACGCGTCCCCGGCGAGGGCCGCTTTTTCCGCGTCCGGGTCGCTGGGGTCCACAGCCCAGAAAGGCAGGTGCACGGCGCAGGAAAGCCCCGCATCGGCAAACCGCGCGGCCATGTCTTGGTGCCATTTCGCGGCCAAGGCCAGGGATCCGGCATCCAGCCCGAGTTCCGGCGCGATGCGCCCGCTCACGAACCAGTCCGTCCAGGCGGGCTGTTCGTGGACCCAGCGCAGAGGCAGATTGATAAAACACGGCATCGGGTGCTCCTTCTGTTTTACGGGCGGTACTTGGGCGTATCACAAAGCTTCGGGGCACCGCAACCACGGCCGTAATCACCCTAAAGAACAGGAGCCATCCGCCGAACAGACGGAATGCGTTCATGAATAATCGGCGCGCGCTCCTGTTGTTTCATTGGGGCGAATGATGTAGAATACATTCCTTATGGTATAAAACCGGGCAGGTCCGGAAGACGGATCGCGGAGGAGTAATGACACAGGAAATCAGCGTCCTTGACGCCGCTTCCAACGAGCTTGAAATCATCGAGTTTTACATCGAGGAAGTGCTGGAAGACGGGAGCACGTACACGAGCTACTTCGGCATGAACGTGGCGAAAGTGCTCAGCATCATCCGCCGCCCCGCCGTGACCGGCGTTCCCGGCAACCATCACCCGGCGGCGCTCGGCACCTTCAACCTGCGCGGCAAGGTTCTGCCCCTTGTGGATCTTGCCATGTGGCTGGGCAAAAAAACCGAGATGGACGATAACTGGAAAGTCATCGTCACGGAATTCGCCGGCTGGACGACGGCCTTCCTCGTTTCCGGGGTGACGCGCATCCATCGCATGACCTGGAGCCAGGTGGAACCTCCCGGCAAGCATTTGCAGTCGTTCAGCCACGACTGCATAACGGGCGTCGTGCGGTTCGACAACCGCATCGTGTTCCTGCTGGACATGGAACAGGTCATCTCCAGCATGAACCCGAAGCTCAGCATCGAAGCCCAGACGGAACACGTGGACGCGGGCGGCATCGGGGAGGGCCATACCATCCTGATG
>JAJBSY010000153.1 GCA_020861205.1 Deltaproteobacteria bacterium
GTGTTTTTCAACCGCGAACCGGACCTGAACAGTATAAAGGCATACAGCAACGCCCGGTTCGTGGGCACCGACGCCTTTGACGCCGGGGTTATGCAGGGAGACATCATCCAAAGCCTGTGGGAAAGGCATCCCGAATACGACAGAAACGGCGACGGCCAATGCCAATACGTCATGATCCAGGCCAACATCGACAATCCCGAGGCCGTCGCCCGCACGGAATACAGCGTGCGGCAGGCCAGGGAAAAAGGCGTCGTCATGCAGCAGGTCGGCGAAACCTTGTTTTGCGGCTGGGACGAGACCATGGCCTACGACGCCATGAGCCTGCTTTTTCCCCTGTATGCCGACACGGTGGAACTGGTTATTTCCAACAACGATTCCATGGCGCTCGGCGCCATCCGGGTTATGCAGGAATACGGCTACAACCTGGAAGGCGGCGACCCGGCCAAGTTCATCCCCGTCGTGGGGGTCGACGCCATTCCGCAGGCGGCCGAGGCCATCCGCAAGGGTATCATGAGCGCCACCGTCGCGCAGGACGACAAGGCCATGGGCTCGGCGATCGGCACCATGCTCCTGAACGTGCTCGCCGGGAAAGACTACCTGGAAGGGATGTCCTATCCATGGGATGCGAGCGGTATCGCCATCCGCATTCCCTATTCGCGGTTTTCAGGCCACAACTAGGCGCCCCGGGAATCATTCCGGCTAACCGCGCGGAGCCCGGCGCGAAAAGCCGTTCGCGGCGCCTTTCTTGTCGATGCCGTCTCGGCAACGAAGGAACGCCTCCAGGCTGGATTCCGCCCTGGCGCGCATTGCCATCGACCCCGCCCGGACATATGGTGTATCCATGCAACGCTGGATCATGCATATCGACATGGATGCCTTCTACGCCTCGGTGGAGCAGCATGACGACCCGTCGTTGAAGGGTCTGCCCGTCATCATCGGCGGGGGACTCCGGGGCGTTGTCAGCGCGGCATCCTATGAAGCCCGCAGGTACGGCGTACGGAGCGCCATGCCCATGTTCCGGGCACGCAAACTGTGCCCGGAGGGGGTGTTCCTGCGCGGCCGCATGGCCCGGTACGCGGCAGTCTCCCGCGAAATCATGGCCGTACTGCAAGCCTTTTCCCCTCTTGTTGAAAAAGCCTCGGTGGACGAAGCCTACCTTGACGCTACCGGGCTGCATCGCGTTATCGGCCCGGTGGAAACCATGGCCCGCGAAGTGAAAAATACGGTCAGGGAAACCACGGGGCTCACCTGCTCCATCGGGCTCGCGCCCGTCAAGTTCCTGGCGAAAATCGACTCCGACCTGGACAAGCCCGACGGATTGACCGTCATTTACCCGCGGGACGTTCCCGCGTTTCTGGCGAAACTCCCCATCGGCGACATTCCCGGAGTCGGCAAAAAAACGCTGCCCACCCTGGACAGGCTCGGTGTAAGGTTCGCGGCCGACGTCGCCCGCTATCCGAGGGATTTTTGGATCCGCCGGTTCGGCAAGTTTGGCGGCGTGCTTTTTGACCGGGCGAGCGGCAAGGACGAGCGACCGGTCGTTCCGTATGAGCCGCCCAAGTCCGAAAGCGCGGAAAACACGTTCGAGGAGGATACGGACGACAGGGAATTTCTCGTCACCTGGCTTCTCCGCCAGTCCGAGCGCGTCGGGCGTTCCCTCAGGAAACAGCACCTGGCGGGACGCACGGTCACGCTGAAGGTAAAATTCGCGGATTTCACAACGCTGACCCGCGCCCGGACCCTGCCGGAGCGGACAAACGTGACCAGGGTCATTTTCGATACGGCCGTCTCCCTGCTGGAGGACCTGGCGCCCAAGGACAAGCTCCGGCTCATCGGGGTCGGCGTCTCGCATTTTGAGGACGGCGATAAAAGTCCCGAGCCCGTCACGCGGCAGCTCTCTCTTCTTGACGCCGCCCCGGAGGAAGCCCCTTTTGCCGGACCGTCCGTGGACCTCACCCGTGAGCGCGCCCTGGACGCGGCCATGGACGCGGTGCGTGAGAAGTTCGGGGTGAACATGGTCGTGCGCGGACGGTTGCTGGAACAGGAGGCGAAGCCGCGCGAACCGAAACTGCGCCGGGGTGAGAAAAAGGACGTATCCCGCCACGCGGACGAAGAAAATAGCCCGTAACGACTTGATTTGCCTTTCCGGACACTATAGACTTGGCAATACGCCGGTTTTCCCGGCGCGCGGCCGGACGCGCTCCGCCATGCGGCGCAGCCGCCGGGCGTTTCGCCGGACCAGGAACACCGCCCGTTTTTGAAGGTACGTATGCAGATCCATTGCCCCGTATGCGATTATTCCCGCGAGGTGAACCTCGCCAAGGTGCCGCCCACGGCGGAATTCGCCACCTGTCCCAAGTGCCGCCATCGGTTCCGGTTCCGCGCCGTGGACCTTGACGCCGTGGAGCATGAGGCGGCCCCGCCGCAGCCGGACCCCGCGCACGGCGACGTCTGGGACGCCATGGATTCCCTCCAGGACCGATGGAAAAATCGGGATTCCGCCGCAGCCGGGCAGGAAGACGGGGAGAGCCGAAGCGAAGGCGTTTATGGACCGGCCCGGGACGAGGACGTCGCCATTCCCTGGGAAAATCCGCGCTATCTGGGCTATTGGCAAAGCTTTTTACGCACATCCCTTTGGGCTCTTCTGCAACCCTCCAATTTTTTCGCCACCCTGAGCCGCCGCCCCGCCTTGCTTCCGGCACTCGGGTTCTACCTGATTCTCGGCTGCGCCCAGCACGTGCTGAGCGTCATCTGGACCTACGCGGTGGGCTCGATGGTGCGGGAGCGGGTCGTCGCCACCGTGGGCGAGGCGGCTTTTGAACAGGTCTTCACCAATGTTTTCGATAATTCCCTGTTTACCCCGGCCGTGCTTTCCGTGCCCTTCCAGCTTGCCATTCAGCTTTTCCTGACCGCCGCCGTGGTCCACCTGTTTGTACGGCTCATCAGCCCCCGGACGGCCGACTTCGCCCTGTCGTTCAAAGTCGTCGCGTACGCCGGCGTGGGGTTCGCCCTCTCTCTGATACCGGTCGCCGGCCTGTTCGCCGGGCCGGCCTGGTATTTCGTCCTGTTGCTCATCGGTTGCCGCAACGCGTTCAACATGCCGTGGAACAAGACCGTGGTGGCCGTCGCGCCGCTGTACCTGCTGCTTTTGTTCGCGGCCATGGCCCAGTATTCCCAGTTCACGGGCGGATGACCCGCGCGGGGAGTTCCTGATCCGACTCTCAATTCTTTCGGCCGATCTCCTTGTGGCGGCGACGATGCCGCCCCGCCAACCGCATCCGCCGTCCTCGTGCCGGATCCTGATGGTCGGCTCGGGTGCCCCACGGCCGCATCCCGTTTCCGCAGTCCAACGCGACGACGAGGTACAACCGTTATCGGAAAAAAGACGCGGCGTGCAGCGCTTTTTGACATCATCACGGTACTCGACCCCTTCGACGCCCAATGATCGACCGGCCAAACCGTGTCATTCCCGCCTCCGGATACTCCCGAAACCCGGCCCTTCCGGTTCCGTAAAAGCGTATTTTAAGGCTTTACTTTGATATTGAAATTCATTATCTATTTGCTGTTGTCATTTTTACCCGAGCCGCCCAGGAGACCCTATGCCCGCGATAGTCCGCCGATGTAGGCATTGCAGTCGGTACATGCCGCGTATCCAGCAAGGAGGATTTCTTCATGGCCAATGTGCTTATCGTGTACGGGTCCACCACGGGCAATACGGAGAGCGTGGCGAACGACATCGCCGGGATTCTTAAAGGCGACGGCAACGACGTGACCGTGCTCGACGCGGGCAGGGCGACCCCGGCGGGCCTGTGCGCGGGGCGGGATTGCGTGCTGTTCGGGTGCTCCACCTGGGGAGACGACTCCGTCGAATTTCAGGACGATTTCGTTCCCCTGTTCGAAGCCTTCGATTCCATCGGCGTGTCCGGCGTGAAGGCGGCCGCCTTCGGGTGCGGCGACTCCAGCTACACTTACTTCTGCGGCGCCGTGGATTCCATCGATGAAAAGCTCAAGGAACTCCGCGCGAAGGTGATCGCGCCCGGTCTCAAGATCGACGGCGACCCTTCCGAAGCCGCCGACGACATAGAATCCTGGGCCAAGGAGGTCATGGCCGCGCTTTAGTATCCGCAAAACGTCCGTAAAAAAGGACGCTGTTCGCACGGCGTCCTTTTCGTAGCAACGGCTTGTTCCTTTCATTCCATCCCGCCCAGGAAACCGCCGCTCTGGTGCGCCCAGAGTTTCGCGTAAATGCCGTTCGCCGCGAGCAGGCTCGCGTGGTCGCCCTGCTCCGCTATCCGGCCGTGCTCCATGACCACCAGCCTGTCCATGGCCGCGATGGTGGAAAGACGGTGCGCGATGGCGATGACGGTCTTTCCCTCCATCAGGCGGTAAAGGTTCTCCTGGATGGCGATCTCCACTTCCGAATCCAGCGCGCTGGTCGCCTCGTCCAGGATGAGGATGGGGGCGTTTTTCAACATGACGCGCGCTATGGCGATCCGCGGGCGCTGCCCTCCGGAAAGCTTGACCCCCCGTTCCCCCACGTGGGCGTCGAGGCCCTTGCGCCCCTTGCCGTCCGCGAGGCCGGCGATGAACCGGCCCGCTTCGGCCCGCTCGACGGCGGCGACAACGTCCTCCTCTGGCGCACCGGGCCGCCCGTAGGTGATGTTGTCCCGCACGGACCGGTGGAGAAGCGAGGTATCCTGCATGACCATGCCGATCTGGGCGCGCAGGCTTTCCTGCGTCACCCCGGATATATCCTGGCCGTCAATGAGTATGCGCCCCTCCTGGATGTCGTGGAACCGCAGCAGGAGGCCGATGAGCGTGGACTTGCCAGCCCCGGAGCGACCGACCAGGCCGATCTTTTCACCGGGCCGGATGGTCAGGTTGAAATCGTCGATCACGGGATTTTTGCAGTCGTCGCCGCCATCGTAGCTGAAACAGATGTTCTCGAACCGGACTTCTCCCCGGGTGACGCGCAGCGGGACCGCGCCGGGCTTGTCCGTCACCGTGCGTATGGTCGAAAGCGTCTTCATGCCGTCATGGATGGTGCCCACATGCTCGAAAAGCTGGGTGCTTTCCCACATGATCCAGTGCGACATACCGTTGAGACGGAGCGCCATGGCGCCCACGGCCGCCAGCGCGCCGGCTCCCGCCACTCCCTGCATCCAGAGCCGGATCGCCACGCCGCCCATGCCGATGATGAGCGACATGCTCAACAGGTGGTTGAGTATCTCGAACAGGCTTATCTTGCGTAAAAGGCCGTATATGGCCGCCAAAAACTCGCTCATGGCGTTCCTGGCGTAGGCCGCTTCCCGTCCGGCATGGGAAAAGAGCTTGACCGTGGCGATGTTGGCGTACGCGTCGGTAACCCGCCCCACCATCAGGGACCGGGCGTCCGCCTGCGCCTGGGAAGCCCTGGCGAGCCGCGGCACGATCCAGCGCAATACCGCGAGATAGGCGGCGAGCCACAACCCGAAGGGAACAAGCAGCCAGGCGTCGAAATACCCCACGGACAGGGCCATGGTTATAAAATAGATGACCGCGAACACCATGATGTCCACCACGATCATATATACGTCTCGCAGGGCCTGGGCCGTCTGCATGACCTTGGTCACGATCCTGCCGGAAAATTCGTCCTGGAAAAAACTCATGCTCTGCCCCAGCATGAGCCGGTGAAACTGCCAGCGCAACCGCATGGGGAAGTTGCCCGCGAACGCCTGAAATTTTATCAGCGTTTGCAGGGCCACCGGGATCACACTGGCAATGATGACGACGGCCAGCAGGATCAGCATCCGGCCCTCCTCGGCCCGGAGCTTTCCCGGATCGATGGCCGATATCCAGTCGACGACCTTGCCAAGCGCCACGAACAGCAGGGCTTCGAATACGCCCACCAGCGCGGAAAGAAGTCCCATGGCGAGGATATACC
>JAJBSY010000093.1 GCA_020861205.1 Deltaproteobacteria bacterium
GTACACCGGCGATATCGCCTACATGGACGAAGACGGCTACTTCTATATCATCGACCGGAAAAAGGACATGGCCATCGTCGGCGGCTTCAACGTCTATCCCCGTGAAATCGACGAAGTGCTGCTCGCCCACCCGGGTGTGAAGGAAGCCGTCAGCGTGGCCGTGGCCCACCCAACTCGCGGCGAAATGGTCAAAGCCTTCGTGGTCCCCAAGGACGGCGTTTCCCTGACGGCGGCCGATATCGTCAAATTCTGCCGCAACCGCCTTGCCGGGTACAAAGTTCCCCGCCAGGTGGAATTTCGCGATTCCCTGCCCCGGGCCGCGACCGGAAAGATCCTGCGCAGGACGCTTCAGGCCGAGGAAATGGCGAAATTCAAGGCGGAAAAGAAACCGGCGGCCCCGAACGACGCAACCGCGCAAGGCGGCCGGTAGCGTGCGCCTGGTCGTGCAACGCGTCAGGGAAGCATCCGTTACCGTGGGCGGCGAGTCGGTCGCGGCCATCGGGGGCGGCGTGCTCGTTTTAGCGGGGATGGGTCATGCCGCCGCCCAACCCGAAACCTGGCCCAAAATCGAAGCCGCGCTCGCCAAGTTGCCGGTTCTCCGGATTTTCCCGGATGACCACGGGCATATGAACGTCAGCCTGACCGATTACGGCGGGGAGATCCTGCTCGTGTCCCAATTCACGCTGTACGCGGATTGCCGGAAAGGAAGGCGGCCGTCCTTCCATCTCGCCTGCCCGCCGGATATTGCCGGCCCTCTGTTCGAAAAGGTCCTCACGGCGACGGAAAAACTTCTGCCGGGCCGGGTCAGATCCGGCATCTTCGCGGCGGACATGGACGTGGCCCTCACCAATTGGGGACCCGTCACCATCCTGCTCGACAGCGACGACTTCTAAGCCGCGCCATGCAGTAGAAAGCCGCGCACGCCTCCCGGAAAAATCCTCCTTCTTTTTGGAAGAGCCTTGTCCTCCGCCGCTCAGGGAACAAGGCTCCTTTGCCTTCCGGGCAAGCTTGCGACGTTTCGCGAATAGCATTCTCCGAATCCCTGAAAGCCGCGACGGTATACAAATCTCGGACGAAAAACCGGCGAGAACGGCAAACGGAATCCGGCCGCATGAAGCGGCCGTGGCAGTGGTTGTCAGAGTTGTCCACCCGGGGCGAACTGGGCGGCGTCCTCGGCAAGCCGGGAACTGCGCAGGGTGGAGGCGGCGGCGCGGCCGTGGACGCTGTCCGGATATTGCTGCACCAGTTGTTCCAAGGTCTTCCGCCATTCGGGCGTGTTTCCCTGCTTCCGGTATATCCCGGCGACGCGGAACAAGAGTCCCTGCCGCTGCGGATCGTCGGGAGGCAGGCTGTCCATGTAGCGGAGGGCGTATTCGAGCGCTTCCTTGTACCGGCCCGACGTTTCGCAGATATCCATCAGCGATGAGAGAAGCGCGTTTATCTTGCCGGTATCCGCATGTTCCGGGTCCCGTTGCGACAGGGTCAGGAACCGGCCCAGGGCGCTTCTGCCAAGCGTGTACGCCTCTTGCAGGTTGCGGGCGTTTTCGGCGTCTTTCGCGAGAAAATACTCGGCATAGGCCTGCTGCTGCTCCCCGAGCTTGCCCGTCGCGGCCACGCGGGACCACAGCGGCACGGCTTCGGGGCTTTTCCCGAGGTTTTCCCGCGCCAGCGCCAAGGCGTAGTCAAGCTGCAGTTTAGCCCTGTCCGTCAACTCCCAGAGGGCGATCTGCTCACCGAGCTTCTCGATGGCCTCCCACTGGTCGTGGTCAAGGTCGATTGTCAGGGCGAGAAGCAACGCCTCTTCCGAGTGCTCCGACTCCTTCGCGCCCAGGAACATGGGTGAGATCAGCCGCAACGCGCCGTCCGGATCGTTCTGCTTCCACAAACTGTAGGCGAGCGCCACGCGGCTTTCGGCGGGCAGCTTCTCTTCCTGCTTCTTGAGCAAGGGGTTATCCCGCCACCCGGCGATAATCTGCCCGGGCCTGTCCTGCACCGCGCCCTCGGCGGCCAGGGCGGCAAACGCCTTCATGGCCACTTCCTCGGCGCGGGGAACAAGCTCGTGGCTCGGGAACATGGTCGCCAGTTCCGTGCACTGATCGAGGCATTCCTCGTACCGCTTGTTGGCGAGGTACCACATGGCGAGTTTCAACCGGGCCAGAGGAACCAGTTCGCTCTGCGGATGGTCCTTGATGATCTTCCTATAAATATCGGCCGTTTTGAAATTCCGCGTTCCCTGGAAGACGGAAAGCATGGTCTGGAGTTCCGGCATATCGTTTATGCCGGTTTCGGCGAGGCGCATCATGGCGACGAGGCCGCCGTCCTTGTCGGGGAACAGGCGTTCCGCCCTGGAGTAGGCGTCCTTGGCGGCGGCAAGCTGGCGTTTGCGGGCGTAGACGTCGCCTATACGGGTCAGGATCACGTCCGCATTGGGGCCGTCCGGCATGAGGTTGTAATAAATCATATAGCGGTCAAGGGCGTACTCCAGCTTGCCGAGCCGGTAGCCCACATCGCCCATCAGTTCGAGAACCGGCGGTGACTCGAGATACAGGCGGGGCCAGCGCCTGTCGATATAGTCAATGATGTCGTAACCTTCCTGGTAATACCCCAGCGCCGAATAGGAACGCGCCAGGCCGACGGCGGCATCGCGGGCGTACCTGCTTTCCGCGTAATTGCTGACGATGTATTGGAACTGGTCCGCCGCCTGCTGCATCTCGTTGCGATCGTAGTAATATTCACCCCAGTAATAATAGGTCAGCGGAATGGTCTCGTCCATGGGGTACTGCCGCCGCAGCCTGTTGAAGTACGCGGTGGCTTCCACGGTGTTGCCGACCTTGAGGTTGACGTACCCCAGGCGAAGGTACGCCCCGGCGTTTCTCGGCGATTCCGGATTGTAGTTCATGGCCGTCACGGTGGCGGAGGTGATGGCGTCGTAATTTTCGGCCCATTTCCCCTGGTTCGCCATGAACAGCATTTCCGCGTGCAGATGCAGCACGTCCTCGGTCTGTTCCTTGGTCAGTTCCGGGTGCAGCAGGAGCGTCTCGGTCTTTTCCAGCGCGGCCTTGTAGTTGCCCCCCGCCATATCAGCCCGGACGGCGGCCAGGACCTCGTCGGGGTCCGCGGGGGCCTCGACCGGATTGCCTTCGGCATCCACGTAAATCTTTTTCGGGGCCTCTTCCGCCGGGGAACCTTCGCCGTTCTCGGCCTTGCCCACGGCCGCGCGATCACCGGGATCCGCCACGGGGCCCTTGCCTCCGGACGAATCAGCCGCCGTACCGGAGGAACCTTGGGTACGCATGTCATCCCAGTCGGCCGAGCCGCCGGGGTTGATCCTTGACCGGAATACCGTCGGATCGCCGCCGGGATCGCATGGAAGCGGCGTAGGGCGGGCGGCGGCATCGTGTTCCCGCCCTTCCGGAACCGCCGCGCGCTCCCCGGAAGTTCCCGGTTCCCCGGAATCCGGAGGAAAAGCGGCCTCTCCCCGGCCCGCCGTATCGGAATTTTCGGGCCTCGCTCCGGCTATGCGGCCGCGCACGACGCCCGGATCGCCGGTTGGGGACAGCGCAATGACCGCATCCGCGGATGTGGCGGGCGCTGAAGGAGGAGAAGCGGGAGACGGTGGTGAGGACGGCGCCTGGGTGGACGGGGTTTCTTCCGGTTTGGGCGCATCCGCAAGCCCTTCCGGGGTCCAGCGTTCCCCGAGAGGATCCGCGAACGCGTTGATGATGACCGTATCCCGGTCGGGACGGGTGACGACGAACCCGAAGGCGGCTGTTTTCATGAAAAACCCGAGCGCGCTGCCGCGCGGCTCGCTCATGCGGAAAAACCTGGCGTTTTCCGGCGCGAGACTCTGCCCCATACCGGCGGAAGGGACGCCGAGGTCAAGAAGAAGCCCGGTACGGCTGACCCGGGTCACGTCGCCCGCGAACCCTTCCTCCTGGCTCAGCCGGACGGTAACGCGGTCGCGGTCGGGCAAAACCTCCCAGCTCACGGAGGCGGCAAGGCCATCGTGCACCCAAAGCCCGGCCATAACGGCCAAGGCGAGCAGAAACCGGTAAAAACCGGTGCGTATTGCCATATTCACCGCGTGTTTCATGCAAAAACCGTGCGCCGCCCTGCCGCCGTGCGCGACGCGAAATACGAGGCCGTGACGCGCCCCGCTAAAAAACTATTCCATATTGCGCTTTTTCAGCTTTTCGATCAGCGTCGTCCTCTTGATCCCGAGTATCTCGGCCGCCTGATTCTTGACGCCGTCCGCCCGCTGCAGCGCCTCCGCAAGCAAACGCTCTTCCACCGTATCCAAAAAGACTTTCAAGTCCATGCCTTTTTGCTCAATATCTTCCAGCGTGGGCCAGATAAACCCGAAACGCGGCCCCACCGGCGCCCCGCTTGCCGCCGTTCTTGCGGGGGCGGCGGAAATTCCGGTCAGCATGGCCCGTTCATCCCGGCAGGCGTCCGCATCGGCCGCAGCGGAAAGCCGCGCATCCGGCTGTGCATCGGAAATTTCCGGCGAGTCCGGCAGAACCTCAAGGTCGCCGACGGAATCGAGAATCTTTTGCGGCAGGTCCGCCAAGCCGACGACGGGACCTTCGCACAAAATGGAAACGCGTTCCATGAAATTTTCAAGTTCGCGGATGTTCCCGGGCCAGGAATAGGCCGTCAACGCCTTGCGCGCTTCCGGGGCGACCCGCAACGCGCTCCTGTTGCGTTTTTTACAGAAATCTTTCAGAAAATGCTCGACCAGCAGCATGATGTCGCCGCCGCGCTCGCGCAGGGGAGGCAGATGCAGGGGGATGACGTTCAGGCGGTAGTAAAGGTCCTCGCGAAACCTCCCGGCGCGGACTTCGTTTTCCAGATCGCGGTTCGTGGCGGCGACGATGCGGACATCCACCTTCTTCACGCCGCTTCCGCCCACGCGCTCTATCTCCTTCTCCTGAAGCACCCGCAGGATCTTGACCTGGAGGGTCGGATCCATTTCCCCTATCTCATCGAGAAAAATCGTGCCGCCGTCGGCTATTTCAAAACGCCGGGCCGGGTTTTTATGGCGTGGGTAAAGGCCCCCTTCTCATGGCCGAACAGCTCGGATTCCAACAGGTCTTTGGGAATGGCGCCGCAGTTGATGGGCACAAACGGCTTGTCATTGCGCAGACTGTTGTCGTGGAGGGCGCGAACCAGAAGTTCCTTGCCCGTTCCGGACTCCCCCGTGACCAGGACCGTGCTGTCCGTCGGCGCCACCTTGGCCAAGGTCCGGAACACTTCCCGCAGCGTCGTGCTCTGCCCGATGATGCCCTCTGTTTTTATGCCCACTGCTCGTTCCCCCTATTGCCTCGCCCTCCCGGAAGTGGAAATCCGGCAAGACACAGATACGGCACTCTAGCATAATACCTCTAACCTGAGTGTCAATCTTATGACGCAAAGTCAAGTGAATTTGCAATTTTTCTAGAAAATATGGAGAAACGGAATACCGGAACAAACGCCGAATATTCCTGAAAAAAACCAGCGAAAAGGAGGAAGAGGAAGAATCAGATCTTCATATCCAGGAGCATACCGGTCATATCGTCCACGGTCCGGACGGCGAGGGCGTTCGCTTCGTAGGCCCTCTGCGTCCCTATCATGTGCACGTATTCCCGCGCGATATCCGTATTGCTCCCTTCAAGGTACCCCGGCGCGAGGGCTTCGCGCCCGTCCTGGTTGACGGGCACAAGGCCGGGCACGGGCGGCCCGGGGGTTTTGTCCGTATCGATCAGGCCGACCATCACGCCCTGGTCCCGGTTGCCGGTCATAAGCGAGAGATTCCGCGCGTGGAAGCCGGGCGTGTTGACGTTGGCGATATTGTTCGCCCGCACCAGCATATCCACGCCGAAAGCGCTTAAGGCGGATGCGTTGGCGCTGCCTATCTGCATACCTCT
>JAJBSY010000429.1 GCA_020861205.1 Deltaproteobacteria bacterium
GAACTTACCAGGACCACGTTTTTTTCCACGAACATGGCGATATGGCGCAGGTCCAGGTTTTCCAGGGGAACCAGTTTCGATCCCAGGAGAAAGCCGCCGCAGGAGGCGTTGTCCGCAATGCTGTGGAAGACGTCGAACTTGGGCGGAACGTCCCAGCGAAAATCCACGAATTCCAGGCAGGCCATCACCCCGCGGGACGCCTGGACGACATCCGCCGGCGTGACGCCGGGGCCTTGAAGGTCGTCCTTGAGAACAAAGGCGATCTCCCCTTCCACCATGGGCCGGATGAACTTGGCCGCCGGGATGGGTTCCCCCTGCGGGTAAAGCTGGTCGGAAAACAAATTGCCGTAATCCGGCCGGGTAACGTCGAATTGCCGCTGCATGGCCCTGGAGGTCAGGCCTATTTTTTTCCCCACAACCCGGCCGCCCCGCCGGACTTTTATGTCCCGCACGGCTTCCTGCACGGCGTAGGCCTGCGCAACCGTGGTGAAATTCTGCCGGTATTCGATGCCCAGGGGCCTGGCGTCGTCCTCGGCTGCGGCGAGCAGCCGCGCCAGTTCGTCAGGGGGAATTCTCTTCATGGCGGATCCTTTTGTTACTGGGGTCTCAAATCCGGAACGAATTTTCGGGAACGCCTGGCCCGCCGTTTACCGGTAAACCTGGCAGCCATACCCTTTTTCCGGTGTATAACACCTGTTGCAGGAAATACAGCGCGATTTGGCAAGGTCGCCGGACGCCCACCTGGCAACGAGGTCCGGCTCCGATAGCAACGGGCGGCAGAGGGATACGGCCGCGATGTCCCCCTTGTTCAGCCACTCGTTGATCACCGAGGGAGTGCGGTAGCCGCAGACGCTGATGACGGGAATGGTCAGCGCGGCGGCAAGCTTCAAGGCCTGGGGTGCGAAGGTTCCCTCATCCTTTTCGTCCTTGACGAACTGGGCGGACTTCGACCGGGCGTCCTCACCGATGCCGCCGCTGCATTCCACAGCGTCAATGCCGCGCTTTTCGAGTTCTTTGCACAGCCAGAGCAGTTCTTCCCAGGTAGTGCCTTCTTCCGCCAGATCCGTGCCGTTCAGCTTTATCCAGACCGGATACTCGGGCCCGGCTTTCCGCCGGACGGCGTCATGGACCTCGAAAACGATGCGCGCCCGTGCGGCGATATCCCCGCCGTATTCGTCCGTCCGCTTGTTGAAATAGGGGCTGAGGAACTGGCTGAGGCCATACCCGTGCGCCCCGTGCAACTCGACCCCGTCAACCCCGGCTTCCCGACATCGCGCGGCGGCGTCCGCGAACCCTTCGGCAACGGCCGCGATATCCGCCCGCGTCATGGCCTTAACCGGCTTGCCGGAAGCTTGGACCGCCGCCACCGGTCCCCACGCCGGGCCGTCGTCCACGGTGACGGTGCTCCGTTGCCCGCAATGGCTGAGCTGCACCAGGAGTTTGCAATCGTAGCCATGAACCAGGTCCCCCAGGATACGCAACTCCGGCACGGCCGTGGCCCCGTTCGCGTCCACGGTGGAAGGGAGAAGCCGGGAATTGTGGCCCGCGCCCATCATGCCCGTGACGATCGCGGCCACGCCGCCCTTGGCCAGACCTTCATAAATGGGCGCGAGAAAAGGGGCGAAACGTCCGTTGGCGTCATTAGCCCGCTCATGCGTGGCGCTGCGGATGATCCGGTTTTTCAGGGAGAGGTTGCCAATGGTTACGGGATCAAACAGGCTTTTCATGGCGTTGCCCCTTGGTTGCGATTATTGTAACTTGTTATGTGTTATCAGCGGCATCATTTTCGCGGCGCGCCCGGATGAACGCGGCGATATCGGCTATCGTGGTGGTGGAGAGACTTTCCTGCAGGGCGTTGCGCACCTTCGCCAGCGGCATTTCAAGGGCGTCATGGATGCACTTACCCACGAAGCAGCGGGAACTCGGATCCCGGTGCAGCTCGAACGGGCACCGTTTTGCCGGGGGAAAAATCGCGTTAAAGACGTCCAACAGGGTTATGGTTTCCGCCGGGCGGCTGAGTGCCGCCCCTCCCCGGCCGCGGTGAACGGTCACCAGCCCGGCGCCTTTCAAAGTTCCCAGGAGACGCCGCACGACCACGGGATTCGTGTTGACGCTCCGCGCGACCAGGGCCGAAGTATACACCCCGCCCGGCGGAGCGAAGGAAAGCAGGGCGAGTATGTGGGCGCCTACGGCCAAGCGGGTGTCCGTGTTCATTCCGTCTCCTTTGTAACTTTTATAGTTCTATTAAAAATTCCTGTCAATGGGATACCTCGGTAAAGGAAAATACTTTGCATGAGCCGCCCATCCTCTCTACAATGCCCGGGACAAGGAGTGTGTATGGTTCGCGTGTTTTTGCAATCGCGCGTGGTGGCCGCATTGGCCGTTTTTGCCGCGTTCCTGGCCTTTTGCCCGGCCTCTCCCGCCGCTTCCGCAACCGGACCGGCGGACAGCGTCGCCATGCTGCAAAAGGGCATCGACGCCAAAGACCTGTCCCTGGTGGAAACGTATCTGGACATCGACGCCGTGGTGGCCAAGGGCACGGCCCAGGTCCTGGCCGATGACGACATCGCGAAGGAAGCCGCGCAGAACCCGGCCATCGGCCTGGTGCTGGCGCTGGGCGGCAACGCCGCGACCAACGAGGCCCTCCGGTCCCTGCTCGTTTCCGAGGCCAGAAGCTATGTGACTTACGGGGTGCTGTCCGGCGCTTTCGCCGGCAAGCCGGAAAAAACGCAAACCCCTTACCGGGGCATCTTCGGCAAAGCCTTCCGGGGCGGCGCCAAAGACAGAAAGGTATTCAGCCCGGCCAAGCTCGTACGCCAGGACGGGGATACCGCCGTGGTAACCACGACGCTCACGGACGGGACCAAGGGCCGCAAGTACCCGCTGGAGCTGCGGCTTGAAAAGCGCGACGCGGTGTGGCGCGTGAGCGAACTGGTCAACGCGGCGGAGTTCATCCGCCGGCACAAGGAAAAGGATACATGATGCGGCGCGGCGCGATGCTGCTCGGCGTTTTCGTCTGCCTGGCGCTGCTCCCGGCCGCCGCGGACGCGGCCCAGGATGACTATCCCCCGCCCTGGCCCGCCTCGGACGTGACATTCACCGTTCCCTTCAGCCAGGGCAGCGAAACGGACATGCTCTTTTCCCCGATCAAAGAGGCATTTGCCGCTAAGACCGGCAAGAACATGACCGCGCGGTACGTTTCCGGCAGGGCCGGTGCGGACGCCTGGGCGCGCATCATCGACGACGCGCCGGACGGGTCCGTGCTGACGGCAGTGCTGTTGCCGGACGCCTACCTGCGCACCCTGCAGCCGGATTCCGGCGTTCGGCTCCGGTCCATGGGTATCTGCGCCATCATCGCCTACATGCCCAGCGTTCTTTGGACCGATACCCCCGGAGCCTTCGGTTCGCTCGGCGACGTAACGGATACCGCCGCCGCCATGAACGGCAATTTTCTTGTGGCCGGTTCCGGGAGCTACAGCGCGAGCCAGCTCGCCGCGCGGGCCCTGGACCGGGAAACCGGCGTGCGAACCTTCTACGTTCCGTATACCGGCACCGTGACGGCGGCCAGGGCTGTCTTGAACCAGCAAGCTTCCGTTTTCTGGGGATTTTCCGTCCGCGTCAGGGTACCCGGGTTCGAGGGGGCAGCGTTCCGCCCCTTGGCGGTTGCCTCCCCGAACCGCCTGCCGGCCCTGGCCGAAACGCCTACCTTTACGGAACTCGGCCTCGCAATCACGGAGGGCGTATATATCGCCATCGCGGTTCCAGCGGATACGCCCGCGATCACCCGGGAAGAAATTTCGGAATACTTTTCCGCTCTTGCCAAGGATCCCGCTTACCGCGCGAAAGCCACGGCCCTGGGGTTCGCGCCCGTCGACATCGGGATGGACGCGGTGCCGGCCTTTCTTGCCGAACTGAAAGACGCGGCTGCGGCAAAAGCCCGGGATTTTTCCCTTTCGGAACAATAATTCCTTCCGCTACTTCCCCGGCGATGACTCTGCCCGGACCTTGCTCCCGGCCGTTCGCTGCGCTATGGTGCCTTCATGCGGATCCTGCCCGACCCCGCGCCGGTTTTTGCGCGATACGAAGCCCTGGCTCGCGAAGCGGACAACGCCTTCGAGCGCGTCCGCCAAGACTTCCCGGACAGCGTCACCTGCCGCGAAGGGTGCGCGGACTGCTGCCACGCCCTGTTCGACCTGCCGCTGGTGGAAGCGGCCTACCTCAATAACGCGTTTCTCCGGGCCTTCCCCTCCGGTCCGGAGCGTTCCGCCATTCTTGAAACCGCGCACGCGGCCGACCGGAAGATCCACACCCTCAAGCGTCGGGCCTTCCGGGCCGAACAAGCGGGCGAACGCGTCGAAGCCATTGCGGAAACCATGGGCAGGGCGCGGGTGCGCTGCCCTCTGCTCGGCGAGGATGACCGGTGCCGTCTGTACGCCGCAAGGCCAATCACCTGCCGCCTGTACGGCGTGCCCGTGGCCGTGGGAGGCAAAGGGCGCGTTTGCTTTAAAGCCGCGTTCGCGCCGGGCGGCCGCTATCCCACGGTAAACGCAAGCCGCGTCCACGAACGGCTCGCGCTTCTCAGCCAGACGTTCGCCGCCCATATGGGGAGCGGGTTTTCCGCCCTGCACACGGTGCTGGTGCCCGTTTCCATGGCGCTTACCACCGTGTATGACGCAACCTATTACGGACTGGACAGGAAAAGAGAGGCCGCCCATGGCTGAACCGCCCCGGCGGGGGAGGGACATTTTCGGCGACGCCGGGGACCCGCGCCCGCTCGACGCGGAAGCGGCAGCCCGGAAACGGGCCATTTACGAAGCCCTGGGCAAACGCGGCAAAAAATACGTGGACGGTCTCGGCTATGACGCCTGGGACCCCTTCCTGGAACCCAAAGACCCGCTGGACATTAGAACTGACGTGACGCAGCGCACCACGCGGGAGCTTGTCCGCCGTTTTTTGCAGGAACGCGCCCCGGACGGCGCGGGCAACGCCTACCGCCAGGGGGTTCTGGAATGCGCGCTCGGCCTCGTCAACAAGGACGAGAAGTTCCGGGGAATGTTCGAATTCTGCGTCTGGTACGCGCAACTGCTCCGCAGGGAAGGATACGGTGATGATGAAAGCCCGCTATGACGACCTGGACACGTATATCGCCGATTTGAAGGCGGAAATAACCGCCCGTCCCGACTGCGCGGGGCACCATTACAACCTGGGCCTGGCCTACCTGAGCAAGCGGGACTTCCTGGAAGCCGAAAAAGCGTTCCTCGAGGCGGTCGCCCTCTCGCCCCATCTTGCGGAGGCCTACGTGCAGCTTGGCGGCATAGCCATGCAGCGCGGCGATTTCGAGGGATGCCTCAATTACAACAGGGAAGCGGTCAACGCCCGGCCCCGTTTCGCCATCGGCTGGGGCAACATCGGCTTCGCGCACCTGCAGCGCGGCGAACCCGAAGAGGCCATCGCCGCGCTTACCAAGGCCCTCAAGTGGGACCCCGGATTCATCCAGGCCCGGGCAACCATCGCCACCGCCTATCTCATGCTGGGTGACGCTGAAAAGAGCGCCGCGCTGAGCGAAAAGGCCATCGCCATGGAACCGGCCTTCGCCCCGGCCCACAACAACCTGGCCGTCGCCTTGCTGGAGCTGGGAGACAAGGAGAAGGCGAAAACTCACGCCCGGCTCGCCCTTGAATACGGGTACGATGTCGATCCGAAAATCCGGGAAGAGCTTGGCCTCTAATTATTTTAGCGCGCGCGCCCGCCTGGCCTCAAAAAAACCGTGACGCCGCTCGCTGTAGTGGCCGTCACGGTTTTTTTGGATGAGTCCCAAGCGCAGCCGCCGCGCCCGAAATCCTAATTATCCGGTATACGCGTT
>JAJBSY010000255.1 GCA_020861205.1 Deltaproteobacteria bacterium
CATAGGAGCCAGCCTGGTCGGCAAGGCCGTCCATCTTCCTATGGTCGTCACCGCGTTGATCGCCGGGACGTTTCTCGGGGAGCTCCTGCACATGGAAAAAGGGCTGGAAGTCCTGATCCGGAAGGCCATGCGCTGGTCACGGCGCAGGAACAAGCAGGTGGAAGACGGCTTCATCATCCAGTACGTGACGCTTATTTCCGCCTTTTGTTTCGGGAGTATGGGGCTGTTCGGCGCGTTCAGCGAAGGCGTCACGGGCAACCCGGAAATTTTGCTGACCAAGGCCGTGCTCGACCTCTTCAGCGGCCTCATATTCGGCGCGATTCTCGGAGCGCGGGTCAGTTTCATCGCCGTGCCCCAGTTTGGCATCCTGGCCGTGCTCTACTGCTCGGCGGAGGTTCTCGCGCCCCACATCTCGGATGCCATGCTGCTTGATTTCACGGCCTGCGGGGGCGTCATTTTCCTGGCCACGGGGCTGCGGATGTGCGGCATCAAAATGTTCGCGGTCATCAACATGCTGCCGTCCCTGGCGCTCGTTTTTTTCTTCTCACGGCTTTGGGCCTCGGCTTTCGGGTAACGAAAGCCCGGCGCGGCGAGAAAAACCTTTCAGCCTTCCCGCACAGCCTTCCCTGCCGGACAGTGTTCCCTTAGCGGCCCAGGAGTTTGCCGAGGCCGCGCTGTATTTCCTTCCCTGCCTTGGTGGAAGGGTTCAGGATGCTTTTGGCCGTATCCCGCAAGAGGGCGGGCTGGTCGATGCTGTAGGACGGCGAAGCGAAGGGGCCGGACACGACGACCGGCAGCACGGTCAGGTTGGGGACCTCCGGCAAGGTGGGGAGCTCAACGGACAGGGTGTACTGCATGGTTTGGGCGGGGATGTCCAGGCGGCCGCTGCCCGCCGCGCTGAGGCCGGCCGCCTGGACGGCCAGGTCGTTGTTCCGCGCGATGCCCTGCGCGATGTTCCAGTTGCCGGAAGCCTGGATGTTTTTCAGGTCCATGGTTTTGGCGGGAAGCCCCGGGACCCCGGCGGGAATGAGCCTGAAGCCGGGCAGAACGCCGTCGTTCAAACGGGCGGAAGCTTTTCCTTCCAACGTCCTGGTGGCGGCATCCAGGGCGGCGCCCGTCCAGTTGACGCTCCATGAAGCCGTCAGGCCGCCCGTAAGGGATGCCTTGCCCGTTGCGGCGCGGAGGAGATCCCCGAGTTTCGCGTTCCGCCAGTCGCCCGTGGAGCGTCCCCGGATATCCCCGTCGCGCGCGTCAACCGAGGCTTCGAGGGTAAGCGGCCCTCCGGCTATGCTCATGGTCACGGGCTTTGCCACGAGAAGGCCCTTATCCGCCTTGACGGAGGCGGCGATGTCCCGGAGGGGGACCTTCGCGACCGTCAGGGATTGCATCGACATACGGACATCAAGAAACACCGTGCGCAAAAATTCGGCCACGCCCGCGCCGGTTTTGGCGGCCGCGCCGTTATTCTTTCCACCGCCGCCTCCGGATGGCCGGGGTTTCGGCGGGCTCGCGACAGCCAGGTATGTGTCGAGGTTGACGGCTCCCGCCTCCAGCTCGCCTTTCAGGGAAAACCGCTGGCCTTCGGCGGTATCGGGCACGGCCGCCGTTCCGGAAAAGGAGAAGGGCGTCTCGTCCAGGTTTCCCTTGGCGGCGAACGTCACGCCCTCGGCGAGCGTGGACGGCAGGACGAAGCGCGCGTTTAGGGCCAGCCTGACGGGCCTTGCGAGAGGCCCGGTGTAGGACGCTTCGACAGCGAGGTCGGTCTTTTGTCCCACCCGGAGCGAGTCAAGCGTGAAAGACGGCACGGCGATGAGCATGGTTTCCTTGGTGCGCATGTCCGTGTAATCCACAAGGATGTCTTTCATTGACAGGGAATCAAGGGCAAAGGCCGTCAGGTCCGGGGATGCGGATCTTCGCGCCGGAACGGCGGAACCGCCTTGGTCCGGGACGGTTACCCCTCCCGGTCCGACTTGCGCGGGTCGCGGCGCGACCCAGTTCACGTCGCCCTTTTCATTGACCGCGAGCTTGAGGCGCAAGCCGGATACGGTGGCCGCCCTGATTTCCGCCTTGCCCCTCAGCAGCGGCACCAGGTCGACCAGGACGCTGAGTTCCTCGACCCGGGCGAGGGGCTCGGAACCGAACGACGCGTCGTCCAAAATTTCGGCGGGGCCGGCTTTGAGCCCCAGCCGCGGAAAAACGGAAAGCGACAGGTCGCCCTGGAGAACAAGCTGTTTACCCGTTGCGTTGTAAACGGCGGTTTCTATCCGGCCCTTGTAGTCGTTCGGGTTTACGAAGGTGACGGCAAGGCCGATCCCGACGGCGATGAGCAGGATGAGAGCCGCCGCGCCGATAAGGGCTGTCCGCAGAGTCCGTTTCATACTCGGTTCCTTTCTGTTGATCAGGGAATCATACGGTATTTTTGTCCGTGAGGAAATACGGCGGGTGACTTCCGGGCGCGAACTCATGGAAAAAGGTCGTGAACATAAAAAAAAACGGCGCGGCAAAAATTGCCACGCCGTACCGATGCGAAAGAGAACGCGCTTACCGTTTCAACTCCAGCGCTTTTTGCAGGAGTTGGTCCGAAGTTGTCACCACCTTGCTGTTCATCTGGAACCCGCGCTGGGTGACGATCATGGTGGCGAATTCCGTGGCGAGGTCCACATTTGACTGTTCCAGCGTCGCCTCGTGGAGCGAGCCGTAGTTTTCCGTCCCCGGAAGCCCTTCTTCGGCGCGGCCGGAATCCTCGGTGGCGGAATACCTGTTGCCGCCCTCGTGCCGCAGGCCTTCCTCGTTCATGAACCGGTATATGGGGATCTGGAACAGGTCCATGGTTTCCCCGTTGCTGTACCTGCCGATCATGAACCCGTCCGGTCCGATGGTGATGTCCTTGAGGTAGCCGGGAGCAAACCCGTCCTGCGAGCTGGTGATAACGCCGTTGCTGCCCTCGTAGCTGCTGCTGCTGGTTTCATGCAGGGGCCGTCCCTTGCCGGTATACAGCGCCTGGGGGTTGGCGTTGACATCCGCCGCGCTGGCATAGCCCTTTATCCAGGTGCCGTCCATCGTCATCCCGAAATTGACGCCGATATTCTGCGCGCTCGCCCCGCTGAAGGTAACGGGGAGGGCGGGATTGCCGGAAGCGTCGAAGGACGCGGGCTTCCAGGTCGAAAGATCGCTTGTGTTACCCCCGTCCGGCGGGGTGAACATCGTCATATCCTCGATCTGCCCGTTGGACGAGAACGTGATGGTTCCCGCCGCCAGCAGGCCGGCCGCCGCGGTCCCGGCCTTGGCGGAACCGTCCGCCGCCGGATCTATCCCCATGACGTACTGGTAGACGTGTTTGCCGTCAAAGGTCCCGACGTAGTCGTAATAGGTGTTGAGGGTCTGGGGCTTGCCGTTGCCGTCATAGACGGTAACCGGCGTCGTGCTGCCGTACTGGTTCGAGGACAACGGCGGGTTTTGCGTGCCGTTCCACTGGGTCGCCATGTTGAAGAACGGGTTGCTCGAGTCGCTGTTGACGCTTTTTCGTTGCCCCAGGTTCTGGATGAGGGTCAGCGCGCTGGTGGCCTTGGGCTGCATGTAGCCTTGGCCGGAAACGCCGAAGTCCATGGTGACGGGTTCGGCCGTTTGGGAAACCACCCCGTTGGTTACTTTATACGCGAGCAATGAATAGCCGTTGGGGTCGACCAGCACGCCGTCGCTGGTAAACCGGAAGTTGCCCGCCCGGGTATATTGGGTGACGCCGTCTTTTTGCACGCCGAAAAATCCCTTGCCGGCGATGGCGAGGTCCGTCGGAGACGAGCCCTGCATAAAGGAACCCTGCAGGTGCATGGTGCGGTTGACGCTGACGTTGACCCCCATGCCGAGCTGGGAGTGTTCCGTAATGCCGTTGGCATGGGCGGCGTTTACCGTCTGGCTGACGGCGTCCGAGTACAGCGTCATGGCATTTTTGAAAGCCAGGGTATTGAGGTTGGCAATATTGTTCGAGATCGAACTCATGCCCGTGCTGTAGCTCTTCATGCCGGTCGTACCGGTATAGAGGGATGTCATCATGGCAAGTGCCCTTTTTTCGCTTAGGTCTGCACCCAAAACCGCGTCCCGCGGCCGGGTGAAAGCCTTTGCGCAACGTCCTGTCGCGCGTCCCGCATCTTCGGGAAGGGGAAAATACTTCCTCTCGGGACACTGTCAGCAGGAAGTGTGCCAAAGGGCAAAAAATGCCGACCGCGCCTGAAGGCGCAAAGCAACCTTCAAGCGCGGGCAAATTTTGGGAAAGGAGGGCGGCCGTATGGAACCGTGGCCTTCTCCGCGTTCCCGTTTTTCCGTCAATCGGCTTCCAGCTGGGGTTCTCCCGTTTCGGGCTGGCTGGCTGCGGCTTTCCTGAGCATGAGGCCGCCCATATGGATAAGCACGCCCAAGGCCAACCCGCCGATCAGGGTGGCGATGACCCCGAGGGCCTGCGTCCTGCCCTGGGAAAAAATACCCGCATAGCCGCCGAAGACCATGGGGGCGTTGCTGAGCACTCCTCCCAAAACGGTCGGGGGGAAAACGACCATATGCACGATGCAGCACACGCCGACCACCACGAGCAGGATGACGAACAATCCCACGTTGGGGTTGGCGAATAGCCCCATTTCAAGAAGCGCGAGGGTGAGCACACCCCAAAGAACCCCGCAGACGGCGCAGACGGCATGTTGCAAAAAGAGTTTCGGATCGGCGCCGCAGCAGAAATACAGCGGCAGAGCGATAAAGGCTATCCACATGTAATTTTGAACCGTGGGTAAATTCGCCCAGATAATCGCGTAGACTCCGGTCAAAGCCCCGATCAGGATACACCACAGGATGGTCGCCGTTCTGGTCATAATAGTGCCCTCATAATGGGTTGTATGGCCAGCAAGAAAAAGACACGCGGCCAAGGTTTCGGGTAGAGGCCGCCGGCCGGGGGGCTTTCCCCCTGGAAACGGCGGGCCGGCTTGCCACGTCTTCGCGTGTCGCGGACAACGCGCGAAGAGAGCGGCACCGGCAGCGGCGTAACGCCGCCGCGCGGCAGTCGCGCGGCGGCACCGCGCCGGTGCCCCAATGTTAATCCATGTACATGCCGCCGTTGACGTGAATGGTTTCACCGGAAACGAAGCTCGCCATGGAAGATGACAGGAAGGCGATAACCGAAGCGGTTTCCTCGGGTGCTCCGAAACGGCCCAGCGGGGTGGCCGCCAACATGCTTTCCTTCCGTTCCTGGATGAGGCCGATGGTCATGCCGGTTATGATCGTGCCGGGGGAGACGCAATTGGCCCGGATGTTCCGCGGCCCGGCTTCAATGGCCAGGCTGTGCATGAACGCGAGCACGGCCCCCTTGGATGCGGAGTATGCCGAACGGGCATAACTGCCGCGGTGCCCGGCGACCGAGGCGGAGAGAACGAAGGAACCGCCGTCGCGCATAACCGGCAGGGCCGCGCGGCACAGATAGAACGTGCCGTCCAGGTTGACGGCCATGAGTTTGCGCCAATCGTCGTCGGTCATTTCCTCAATGGTTCCCCGCGGGTAAATACCCGCGCAATGCACCAGGTTGTCGAAGCCGCCGAAGGATTCCCGGATTTCTTTCAGGAGAGCGTCACACTCTTTGGATGAGGACACGTCCAGCTTGCGGGGGATGGCCGTTTTCCCGGTCGGGTCGAGCGCGGCGGCTTCTTTTTTCAGGCCGTCGATATTCATGTCCGCCATGATCACCCGGGCGCCGTATTGAAGAACGTACTTGGTGGTGGCGAGGCCGATACCGGTCGCCGCTCCCGTGATCAGAAACGTTTTGTTGGAGAAATCGAGCATGGTAATCTTCCTTTTGATCGTGCGGTGG
>JAJBSY010000225.1 GCA_020861205.1 Deltaproteobacteria bacterium
CACAGGCCTGGAGAAGCGCCTGTTGTCCCGCTTCCGCCCTTTCCTTGGCGATACTCGCTTCCTCCATGGCGGCCAAAGCTTTTTGCGCCTGTCCTTCAGCTTCGCGTGACTTTTCCTCGGTTTCCCGGATCATTTGTTTCAGGGTCCCGACCATTACGCCGAGCGCGCCGGAAAGGGCGCCCACCTCGTCCTTCGTCGTGACGGTCAACGTGCCGTCGAGGTCGCCTTGAGCGACCCGGCCGGCAAATTCCGTCGCGGCGCGGAGGGGGCGCACAATCGCCCGAGCCACGACGGAGCTTGAGATGAGCATAACGATGCCGACCAGAATCCCGGCCAGGATAAAATACATGACGGCCCTGGTCTGGGCGCTTTCAATGCTTGCCCGGGAAAGGCCCACGAACAGGATGCCCGCGTTTTTGCCCGTCATGTCCTTCCAGGGCCAATAGACCGTGTCGTACTCGGCTCCCAGGATCATGTTGCGTGAAAAAACTTTTTCCCCTTGGCCGATAACTTCCCGGTAAATACCGTCGTTGTTGAGCTGCGTGCCTATGGCGGGCTTGCCCTCGGCGTTCATGACCGTTGTGGAAACGCGCGTGTCGTCCACAAACAGGGTGCATTCGACGTTCATCTGGCTTTTTACCTTTTTGACAAATTCCCCGGAGGCCATGTTCATTCCCAGGATGGCCGCGCCGACGATTTTTCCCTCATGCCGTATGGGCACGCCGGACACGAGCGTTAACGTGACCTCGTTGCCCGGCTCGATGCCGACGATGGCCCTGCCTTCTTTCAAGGGAACGGCCATACTGGTGCGTGCTGGCGGCAGCGTATCGCCGGACTTGTCCGAATGCCCGCGAAAGAGGACGACGACGTTCGCATCGCAAATGGTAACGAGGTCCACCATTGGCGATTCCATCAGCTTTTTTGCGGTCTCCCGCAAGACAGCCTTGTCGTCGGAGGCGACCGCACGGGCGAACTCGGTGTTGCCCTGAAGTATGTTGCCGAAATTCAACTGCGCCTGTTCCGCCATTTCAATTTCTTCTTGCACAACCCTACTGTAGACAAGAAGTTGTGTTTTGGCGGAGTCATTGCTCATATGCGCTATGAGGAAATATCCCGTCAAACACATGGCGGTTACAAGGCAGACTATGGCAACGGAAACCAAAAGAAGAAGCTTTTTGAGAATCGGCATGTTCGCTCCTCGGTATATGTACCATCAGTATATCGGAATTTCTTTGGCGTCATATAATATTACTGATATGCCGGGATAGGGCGTATCGACGTGTACTGGCGGATGAAAAATATGGTAAATTTATTTTTTGCTATACTGTATTAGATATAACACAATGTTTTATATATACGTGTTTGGGCGAAGAGGTCAATACCATGGAGGATGAATAGCCTTTTTACTTGTCCAAAAAAAAGAGCCCGCATGCGGGCTCTTTTTTTTGGAACAGGACGGGACGTTATACTTTGGCGGCGGTTTTCAGGTCGTTGGCCGCGTCCGTCTTTTCCCAGGAGAATTCCGGCAGTTCGCGCCCGAAGTGGCCGTAGCAGGAGGTTTTGCGATAGATGGGCCGCTTGAGGTCAAGCCGTTTGATGATGTGGTAGGGGCGCAGATCGAATACTTCCGTCACGGCTCTGGTCAGGACTTCATCGGAAATATGGCCGGTGCCGAGTGAGGAGCAGAGCACGGAAACGGGCCGGGCCACGCCGATGCAGTAAGCTATTTGCACTTCGCATTGCGGCGCGAGGCCGGAAGCAACGACGTTTTTGGCGATGTAGCGGGCCATGTACGCGCCGGAACGGTCGACCTTGGAAGGATCTTTGCCCGAGAATGCGCCGCCGCCGTGGCGGCCCATGCCCCCATAAGTATCGTTGATGATTTTGCGCCCGGTCAGCCCGCAGTCGCCCATGGGCCCGCCGATGACGAAGCGGCCTGTCGTGTTGATGAAAATTTCGCAGCGCCGGGGATCAAAAAGGGCGTCCGGCAGGGTAGGGACGATGACGTGTTTGGTCACGTCCGCGACTATTTGTTCCTGCGTCGCGGAGTCGGCGTGCTGGGTGGAGACGACCACGTTATTGATCCGGACCGGTTTGCCGTCCACGTATTCAAAAGATACCTGCGTCTTGCCGTCGGGCCGGAGATAAGGGATAAGGCCGGTTTTGCGCGCTTCGGTCAGGCGTTGCGAGAGCTTGTGAGCCCAATAGATGGGGGCGGGCATCAGGGTGGGGGTTTCGTCGCAGGCATAGCCGAACATCATCCCCTGGTCGCCCGCTCCCTGCTCTTCGTCGACTTTACGGTCCACGCCCTGGGCGATATCCGGAGACTGCTTGTCGATCGTGGACATCACCGCGCAGGTATTGGAATCGAATCCCATGTCCGAATGGGTATAGCCGATTTCCTTGATGGTTTTCCGGACGATGGAGGGAAGATCCGCGTACGCCTTGGTGGTGATTTCACCCGCGATAACGGCCAGTCCCGTGGTGACGAGCGTTTCGCAGGCGACGCGGGACTCCGTGTCCTGTTCAAGCAGGCAATCGAGAACGGCGTCGGAAATCTGATCGGCAATTTTATCCGGATGGCCTTCGGTAACGGATTCGGAAGTGAAGTAATATTTTCCTTTGGCGGGAATCATGCGGTCTCCTTACGTGCGCCGGCGCTGCGGCCTTGTCGCGTGTAGCGGTAAGAGGGTGGTTTGCTATATCCTGAGCCGGGTCAAACGCCGCAGGCATTTTAGCGGCCTGAATGATTAGTATATCAATATATCCTGATACAAGTTGAAACTTTTTATCGCTTCCTTGGCCTTTTGTCCAGCATTTTCACAGGAGCGCCGCTGGAATGACCAAGCTCGGCCAGGAAAAAGGCAAAAAAGCGCCAGTCGCTTGACAGGGCGAGCGCTATACGGCTATATACCCATTCCGGTTGACGGGCAGTTAGCTCAGCTGGTAGAGCACCGCCTTCACACGGCGGGGGCCACAGGTTCAAGTCCTGTACTGCCCACCAGGAAAATCAAGGGTTTATGATGACCTCATCATAAACCCTTTTTTGCTACCCAACACCATACCCAACACGGGCGGGGAAAACATGAGCCTTCCGGAGAACCATGTGGAAACACTGCCAACATGCGGCTCCGTTGCCTGCTTAAGCTTATCTTTAGTTGCCATTTTATAACACACGCAATAATCTAACCCCGTTCGGTTCATTCCTGCATATTTGAGGGGGGAGATGGGACGTGGAAAACATATTATCACTTATTTGCTTTGTGCTTTTTGCTTGGAGTTTAGCGGGGGTAATTTGGCCTAAAGTCTTGTTCTTTGCGCTGCCATCTAAAAAGAAACGTCTCCATGCGTTCTTTTTTCCATTGGTTTGTGCATTTGCTATCGCAGGTATTTCCGTTGCACTGCAACCTAAAGACGGCCAAGACGGTGGTTGGCCTGTTGCTATCATATTTTGTGTATTGGCTGCCTTTTATGGCGCCCGGCTGATGAGAGAAAGCGCAAAAAGAGGGTCGACAAAAGTTCCAACTCCGAGAATGTCCGCTCCGGCTCCTGCCTCAGATTCTGAACAGTCCGACTCCGCCTTTCGTATCACGATTTCTACATCAACTTCCTATGGCTATGGAGATGACTCATCCAGCCGTCCAAAAGGAAGCCCGGCTGTTTGGTACGGCCCTGGCAAGCCGGTAGAAGTAAAGGGTCTTACCATACCTGGTATGGTCTATGTTGGGGAGAATCTTCCGGATCAGAGCGGATATTATAATGACGCAAGTCTGATCAATCCAAAGCTCAAGGTGGTTAATGCCGATCCATGGCAGCATGGTGAAGAGATGGGGTATTGGTCCAGCTACAGCAGGATCCCGGCGCAATGTCGTGGAGCGTATCTCAAGTGGCATGCTACTGGACGTTCTGAACCGGAAGCGAATATCGGATATGTTTTCCTATTTTTTTATGGCCTTGAACGCCGCCTCTTCCTCGACGGCAGGGAACAGTGGATTTCCGAGCCGGAGCGGCAGGCGATAGTGGGCGAAGTCCGCCGCCTTCTTTCTATTTATGGCTCCAACCGCTCTTTCAAAGGATACGCAAACAACTTGCTGGCAATGGAGTGGGTCTTATTCCAGTCGCATGAAGAAATACCCGATTATATTAATTTGACGGAGAGCTACAGTTCTGATCCGTTTCAAATACAGCTTGCGCGAACTGTCGCGGCCAAAGCGCCCTTGTCTCCTTCGATGGCAATTCAGTGGCTGGCGCTTCACCCTGAGTTCGGTTTACGGACGCCAGCACGGCGTTGCGCAAAGGAGTTTAGGGAGCTATTTGCGCAGAGATACATGGAAAAATACGGCGAAGGTATTGTGATTCCCCCAAACAAAAAAACGCTGTCCATTTCCTATCATGCCGCCAGTCCGTCTCTGCGTGGGATGCGTCTTGATTTTACCGAGTTGCCTGATCCTTTCATGCTGACTGCTCCTTTGAAAAAGATCCACGCGATTGCGGAAACTTGCACAGATGAACTTGATGCCTACAGTCGGTATCTCGGGCGCAAGGGAGGCGAACCAGAATCTTTGGCAGCCTTGGCGTTGCTTCCGAAAGACTTGGTGCCCAATGCTCCGGCAGCGGCAAAAATGAAAGACGTGCTGAGCACTGTTACCGGCAGCAGGCCAGCTTTACTTAAGACAGCAAAACTTTATGAAATTCTTGGCGAAGAACCACCTGTACAGCTTGGTAAAAAAGATGCTGAGAATTTATCGGCCTTCGTTGAAAAACTTGGCTTCGGGCTGATTCCGGATATTCGTTACTATGGCACCAGGCCTGATAGTAATTCCAGCGTTGTTGTCTTTCCGCACGGGCATGGAGTTGATTTCAAACCATCCGGAGAATTCCGGTTGGTGGGGGCAATGGTTCGCCTGGGGGCAATGGTCAGCCAAAGCGATGGGAATGTTTCTCCTCATGAAGAGGAGGTGCTGAAGAATCTTATTCTGGATAACAGGCGCCTCACGGGAATTGAAAAAGACTCCTTACTCGCCTATCTACATTGGAGCCTGTACACCCCGCAGGGAACAGCTGGTCTGAAACAAAAACTTGTCGAGATCGGTGAATCTGAAAAAGCGGCCGTCAGCCGCATCCTCATATCCGTTGCCCATGCTGACGGGTACATAGACCCCAAGGAAGTAAAACAGCTTGAAAAGCTATACACTTCGCTCGGATTTGAAAAGTCGCAGGTGTTACGTGACATTCATGCCGCAAGCGCAGATGTTCCTGTTACCGTAGCGCTCCGGGAGCAGGAAACCACGCATGCTATTCCTCAGCCAGCCGGTGCGACGCGCGCATTTGTTCTGAATGAAGAGCTTATTCGGATCAGGGAGCAGGAGACGCGTCAGGTCCGGGATGTTCTTGAAAATATTTTCGCAGAGGATGTTGAAGAACTTGCTTCTGTTGAGGTTTCAGAGCAAACGTCACAGCCTTCTTCCCCTCTGGAAGGACTTGATGAGGCACACCAGACCTTATTCGCTCGCCTGGCGGAGCAAACCCACTGGGAGCGGTCGGCAGTTTATGAAATGTGCAAAGAGCTTGGTTTGATGCTTGATGGAGCAATGGAAGTCTTGAACGAGTGGGCCTTTGAAACTGTAAACGCTCCGTTGCTTGATGATGGTGATCCAATCTATTTTGATACCGAACTAGCCAAGGAAATTGTAGATGCATAGAGATATCAACCCGCGCCTTCGTCCAAGAGAACGTGATGCCATTATTCAATCTCTGCGAGCCGGTGTTACTCCTCGTACCGGACTGCAATATATCCAGGTCGGAAGGGTTCGAGAAGTTCAGGCTTTACTAAAAGATAT
>JAJBSY010000234.1 GCA_020861205.1 Deltaproteobacteria bacterium
CGCATCAAAACTCAAGCGCGCCGCGTTACGCGGCGCGCTTCGTTTTACCGGGGGCGGGGCGGACGTTGACAAGGCCCTCGCCGCATGGCATCAAATCGCAAGGGCGGCCTTGCGGCCGTTTGTCTTTATTGCACAACCACAAACGCCGGGAGCCACCATGCACATCCTGATCGCGCCGGATTCATACAAGGGGAGCCTTACCGCACTGGAAGTCGCCGAGGCCATGGAAGCGGGCGCGAAACGCGTCTTCCCGGAGGCGACCTTTGACCTCGTGCCCATCGCCGACGGCGGCGAAGGCACGGTGGACGCCCTTGTGGCGGCCACAAACGGCGAATTGCGGGAAACCAGGGTCAAAGGCCCGATGCGCAAACCGGTCAACGCCAAGTGGGGCATACTCGGTGACGGGAAAACGGCGGTGATCGAAATGGCCACTGCCTCGGGACTGCCCCTGCTCGCCCCCGACGAGCGCGACGCCTTGAACGCCTGCACCTGCGGGACGGGAGAACTCGTGCGGGCCGCGCTGGATGCGGGCGTTGCCACCATCATCCTCGGCATCGGCGGCAGCGCCACCAACGACGGCGGCATGGGCTTCGCCCGTGTGCTGGGCGCCGGATTTTTCGATGCCTCGGGCAGGGAGCTTCCCCCCGGCGGGGCGGCCCTCGCGGACCTGGCGTCCATTGATCTCTCCGGCCTGGACCCGCGCCTGGCCGACGTGGAAATCCGTGTCGCCTGCGACGTGGATAATCCCCTTTGCGGCCCGCGGGGAGCGGCGGCCGTCTTCGGCCCCCAAAAAGGTGCGTCCCCGGCGCAGGTGGAACAGCTTGACGCCGCCCTCGGCGTCTTCGCGAAGGTCGCCGCCCAAGCCACCGGCAAAACGGCGGTTGCCGAAACGCCCGGCGCCGGAGCGGCGGGCGGCCTCGGGGCCGGCCTCCTCTATTTCACCGGCGCGACGCTCATGCCGGGCGTCAGCCTGGTGCTCGAGGCCGTCAACTTCGATGAGCGCGTGCGCAAGGCGGATCTCGTCTTTACCGGCGAAGGCCGCACGGACTTCCAGACGGCATACGGCAAGGCTCCGGCGGGCGTGGCCCGGGCCGCGAAAAAATATTCCCTGCCGGTGGTCTGCCTTTCGGGCGGCATCGGCAAGGGGGCCGACGACGTGCTGGCCCAGGGCATCGACGCGGTGTTCTCCATCGCTCCGGGTCCCATTTCCCTGCAGGAGTGCCTGGACAACGGCGAGCCCCTGCTCCGGGACGCCGCCGAACGGGTCTGCCGGCTTGCCAGGGCCTCGGCCGGGCTCAAGGCATAAAGGAATGAGTGGCGTTTTGCGGCCTCATCCCGCCATCCCGCGCGGTAAACCATGAAACGCGTCCTGCTGTTCGCCCTCTGTTGCGTTTTGCTCTGCGCCGCGACCGGCCGGGCCGCCACGGGGGTTTTCCGGCAGACGGAACGCACCGCCACCGTTCGTGACCCCTGGCACCGGAAAATTCAGCCGCTCTGGCAGCGCGTCCTGGAAGCGGAAAAAAGGACGCCGGGATTTACGCGGGAGGGCGATTCTTTCGGGCCGGTCGATCACGATACCTGGAAAAATCTCGTCGCCTACGCCAAGGGCAAGCCGGAAACGGAGGTATTGCGGGCGGTCAACGGCTACTTCAACCAATGGCTGCCCAAAAACGACCAGGATACCTGGAACAGCCCGGAATACTGGGCATCCCCCAGGGAGTTCATCCGCCAGCGCGGCGGAGACTGCGAGGATTACGCCATCGCCAAGTATTTCGCCCTGCGCTTTCTCGGCATCGGGGCGGACAGGATGCGCCTCGTCGTGGTCCGCCGCAAAGATGAAAACGGCGCCCTCCAGGCGCAACTGCACGCCGTTCTGGCCGTGCGCGCGAACAACGGCTGGTTCATTCTCGACAACAATGCCCGGCCGGGAAACAATATCTTTCCCGACACCCAATACCGGGGCCGGTTCGACCCTCTTTATTCCGTCAACGAGAACGGGGCCTGGGTCCATGGATCGCAGGCGGCGGCCCGGCCGTAGCGCACCAAAAAACCCGCCGGACGGCGGGTTTTTTGGTGCGGCTTACCCGTTCCGGGTTATCCGGCTTGTTCCTCAAGCACGCTCTTGGCCTTGCCGGTGGTGATGAGTTCCAGAACCTTTTCGCTCAAGACCTGCAAATCCGGCTTGGCGAACTGGGCGTCCGCGCCGACGGATTCGCCCTTGTGTTCCAGCCGGTCCGTAATCAGGGAAGAGAACAGCGCGACCGGCAACGATTTAAGGAAAGCGTCCTCCTTGATTTTCCGGCACAGGGTCAAACCGTCCATCCGGGGCATTTCGATATCCGTGATAACCGCCTGCACCCGCTCCCGGACCGGCGTACCGCCCTGCTCTTCCTCACGGCGGTACCGGGACAGAATCTCCCAGGCTTCCTCGCCGTTCGGGGCCTGGAGGATCTTGAAGCGCCCGCTCTCCTCCATCAGACGTTTCACCAGGTTGCGCACGTTGCCAGAGTCGTCGGCATGGAGAACGTTATAAATGGTTCCGGCCCCGCTTTCGTCATGGAGCGAACCGCTCAGCCGGATGGACAGCGCCGGGTCGAGCTCGCCCACGATGGCTTCCATGTCCAGGATAAACACAACCCGGCCCTCCAGCCGCACAACACCGGTAATGGCGTTGCGGCTCACGTTCTGGAGGAAATTGCCGGGAGCCTCGACCTCCTGCCAGCTCAGGCGGTGAATCCTGTTCACGCCGGAAACCAGAAAGCCGGTTATGATGTTGTTGAATTCCGTCACGATAATCTTGGGTTCCTGGGAAACCTCGCGCTTTTTCCCGAGGTACAGGGCGAGGTCCACCAGCGGGACCACCCGGCCGTCCCGATGCGGGAAGGCCCCGAGTACCGCGGGGTGCCGCATCTGGGGCATGGCGGTCACGGGCTGTTCCCTGATGATTTCCAGCACCTTGGCCACGTTGACGCCGTAGTGGCCGCGATAGCCTTCCTCATCAAGATAGAACTCAACGACTTCAAGCTCGTTGGTTCCGGCATCCAGCAAAATATTGGTTTGTGACATAGCCACCTCTGTATGCGACCGATAATTGCGAGCCTTCCCCCGGCACGATCCCGGCCGGACCATCCATGCGGCACGCTTGGTATGTTCATATCGACCTTGTGATACCAATACTATACGGCTAAAACCCATTATATGCAAAAAAATCCTTTTTCCGGACTAAAACACACCGCATCAACCCGCCGCCGGGCAAAGAAACGAACCGCTTCCGGAGCGCGTTACACTGGAACGGCTGTGTTCCATGGGGATATCGCGTCCCGGCGCGCGGCCCGCAGGCACATTGCGCCCCTGCCCCGCCTATCCGCGCTTGACAGAGGGCCTTTCGCCGCCTAGAGAAACAGGACGCAGCACGGGTTCCTGTCCTTTGCGGACAGGCCAAGCGGGAATCCCGTCAAAAGCGGGAGCGGAGCCGCCGCCGTAGCCCTCGTAACGGCATGTTCCATGCGTTAAACGCGCGGCCACTGGGAAACCGGGAAGGCCGGAACGTGTGAGGGGAGCCGGAATACCGGCCCGGCTGCATGGGCAAGGGAACGAAAGGTTCCCCTATGCTTGCTTTGCGGTAACGGGCCTTTTGCCGCCAAAGCCGTTCTGGGGACAAAATCCGGTGTCCTTCCCGTTCTCGCGGGAAGGACTCTTTTTGTCCTTGGCCAAACGTACGGAGAAATGCGATGCGTTTCCTTTCCCTCTTTCTCGCCCTGGCTGTTTACCTCCTCGTTCCCTTTTCCGCCCATGCTTCCGGCCATTCGGAAAAAGTGGAGGAACCCCGCGTGGCCATCGTGCTGGCAAGTTTCGGCAGCACGGTCAAGGAAGCGCGGGACACGGAAGCCGACTTCGTACTGGCCGTCCGAAAACGCTACCCCGAAACGCATGTGGTTCTCGCCAACACCGCCCGCCTGGTGATGACGAGAAACGCCGAGAAGGGGGTGCGGGTACCGTCCCTGTTCAGGGCCCTGGCGGACCTCGCCGACGAAGGATACACCCACGTAGCCGTGCAGAGCCTGCAATTGATCCCCGGCGCCGAATTCGAAGGCGTCCGCGCCGTTGCCAAGGCCCAGGAAGGATTGCCCAAAGGCCTTTCCAAGGTGAGCGTGGGCGCGCCCCTCTTCGCGTCCAACGAAGACTGCGAAAAAGCCGTGGATGCCCTGATCGCATCCCTCCCCAAGGAACGCAAGCCCGGCGAGCCGGTGATCTTCGTCGGGCACGGCACGCACCACGGCGTCGGTGGCTTGGCATACCCCGCCTTGCAGTGGCACTTGGCCAACCGGGACGCCAAGGCCTTCGTGAGCACCATCGAGGGCACTCCCGCCCGGGATGGCACGCTTGCCCTTCTCGGCGAACCGGCCGGAAAAAACGGCGTCATCTGGGTCGCCCCGTTGCTGGGCCTTGCCGGCGACCACGCCGTCAACGACCTGTACGGGGATGAGGACGACTCCTGGAAAAGCGTGCTGGGCAAGCAAGGCTGGCAGGTGAAAAAGGCTGCTTCCCCGCTCTTCGCCATACCGGGGATACGGGACATCTGGTTCGCCCACCTTGACACGGCGCTTGAAGCCCTGCGGTAGGTTCCGGATGAATCCCGTTCGCGCCCGGCCGTCAAGCCCTTCCCGGAAACGGTGGACGTTCCCGCTCCTCGCGGGGGGGACGTTCATCCTTTCCGTGGGCGGCGCGTGCGCGATCGGGGCATACCCCGTGGCCTTCACGGACGTTTTGCGGATACTCCTCACCGGCGGCGCGTCGCTTCCGGACGACACCGCCGTGGCCATCGTATGGAAGCTGCGTCTTTCCCGCGCGCTCCTGGCCTTTTTGGCCGGATGCGGGCTTGCCGCGTCCGGGGTGGTCTTCCAGGGCATTTTGCGCAACCCCCTGGCCGACCCCTTCACGTTGGGCGTCTCCGGTGGCGCCGCCTTCGGCGCCGCCCTCGCCATAACCCTCGGCCTCGCGGCGCCGCTTTACCCGCTGGCCGCCCTTGCCGGAGCCGGGGGGGCTCTGGCCTTCGTCCTCCTGCTCGCCACCGGCCGGGGGACCCTCCGGCGCGAAACCCTCGTCCTGGCAGGGGTTGTCGTCTCGGCCTTCCTCGCGGCCCTTATCGCGCTGGTCAAGGCGCTCGACGAGGATTCCGTGGCGGGTATCGTCTTCTGGATCATGGGAAGCTTCCAGGGCCGCGGCTGGCATGACATGCCGCTTCTGCTGCCGGGGCTCGTCCTGGGTTCCGTCCCTGTCGTCCTGCTGGTCCGCGAGCTGGATGTCCTGTCCCTCGGCGACACGGAAGCCCGGCACCTGGGCGTCAATGTCCCGGTCACCAGGCTATGGCTGCTGCTGGGCGCAAGCGCCCTCGCCGCGTCCTGCGTGGCGGTTTCCGGCATTATCGGGTTCGTGGGCCTGGTGGTTCCCCACCTCGTCCGCCTGCTCATAGGCGGAAACCACAAACCCCTGTTGCCGGCGAGCGCCTTTGCCGGCGGCATCCTGCTGCTCTGGTCGGACGTCGCGGCCCGGTCGCTTCTGCCGGACGGCGTCGAGCTGCCGGTGGGCGTCATCACCGCGCTCCTCGGCGGCCCCTTCTTCTGCTACCTGCTCCGCCGCTCCGGGCAAAAGGAAAGGGGGCAGGCGTGATCCGCATTCGCGACCTGACGGTCAGGTATGGCAAAACCGCCGCGCCGGCGCTGCCGGACATATCCCTGGATGTGGCGCCCGGGGAGATGGTCGGCCTGCTCGGCCCCAACGGCAGCGGCAAAACCTCGCTGCTGCGCGCCGTGGCCGGCAGCCTCGC
>JAJBSY010000077.1 GCA_020861205.1 Deltaproteobacteria bacterium
GAGGTGGCGGCCTCGTCGTTCACGAAATCCATGTAGGCCTCGTCCACCACTAGCAGGGTGTACGGCGGAAGCTTCGCGGCGAAATCAAGCACGGCCCGCCGTGGTGCGCAATACCCGGAAGGGTTGTCCGGCGTGGTCAGGAAAACCAGCGCCGTGTTTTCATCCACGGCCGCGAGAAGCCCGTCCCAATCGAAGGTAAAATCTTTCCGCAACGGCACCTGGCGCAATGCCACCCCGGCGAGGCGGGTCTGCAACGGATAGATGCTGAAACACGGATCGCAGGTGACCACGTTGTGCTTGCCTGGCACGGCCTTGATGCGGATCAACAGGTCGATGATCTCGTCGGAACCGTTGCCGGGCACCACCTGTTCCACCGGAACCTTGTGGAACCGGGCGATGGCAGCCGACAGCCTCGGCTCGCCGGACTGGGGATAGCGGAACGCCAGACCGGCCGCTTTCTGAATGGCCTTCACCGCCAGGGGGGAGGCACCCAAGGGATTTTCATTGCTGGCCAGCTTGACGATCTGGGGCAGACCGTAGCGCTCGCGGATTTCATCTATGCTGAGTCCCGGGGAATATGCCGTGAAATCATGTATTTCCGGCCGGACGTCATTGGGGGAAAGCGTCATTGTGCATCCTTGGTTCTTTCCGCCGGAGCGTCCGGCGGCTGAGCGAATCATCATTTCAGGCGTCGCGCATAGGCCGCGAGGTCCGGCGCCACCGGCCGGGGACGGAAAAACACGCCGCAATAAGCGGGAAGCTATTGCGGCGTGTTATCTGCCGGAACGCTTGTTGTCAAGCGGTGAAAAAAGGCGTTACACCTTGGGGCGTATTGTCATGACAGGCATTGTGGCTGTTTTCACAACCTTTTCCGCCACGGATCCGAAAAGCATACGGTCGATCCCCGTGCGTCCATGGGTGCCCATGACAATAATATCCATGTCGTTGCTTGTCGCATAGCCGATAATTTCCTGCGCGGCATACCCGCTCAGGATCTTGCCTTCCACCTTGATCGAGGGATCGGTGAAGCATTCGCTGATGAATTCGTCCATGGACTGTTCCGCCCCGGTCACGATCTCGCCGACAAAATTCTCGATGGAACTCGGCGGCACGTGGAACCCGACATACTGGCTCAGGGACGGAGCCGTGTACAAAACGGTGATCTCCGCGTTGAACGCCTTGGCCATGGTCGTCGCGTATTCCGCGACCATCTTGCTGTGTTCGGAAAGGTCCACTGCGCACAAAATCTTTTTGATATTACTGTTCATGACGGCCTCCTTCGGCGAAAAATTCTATACGGAGCCTGCCCGCGCTTCCGCTTTTCCCGGAACGGTTCCGGGAAAAATGCGCAGTCCTTACGCAAGGCTACCATACCCTGTTTCCGGCACCAGCACAAGCGAGGCTTTAAAAAATAGCCGCTTACGTTGCCCCGCCGGAGCCGCCGACACGCGGTCGGGACCACCCCGGCTTGCGCGTCCGGCCGAAGCCCGCGTACCGGCAAAATTTTCTCTCCCGCCTTGCCGCAACCGGCCTTTGGAGCGCCCAGGCCGAAGCGCCCGGAACGAGGCGGCGATAGGGCGGCAGAACTTGCCGGGATCTTCCCAATTTTTATTTTGTTTTTCAGCATGTTCCATTTTTCTAGACTTTTTGGCAGGGTTATTGCTTCCGGTCAAAGCGTGTTGGTGATGGAGCGGTTTTTTCCGTATGCCGCCCGATGATTCTTGACCGGCATATACCCCTCGACAGGATGTCCCCGGCGGTATATCAAGAACGTGTATAGGAATGCGGAATAATTCCTTCTAACCCCTGGGGGTGTTATGAAAATACAAAACGAACAACTCCAGGCCCTGCAACGGCAAGCCGAGGCGAAAGCCAAAAAACAACAGGCCGGCGGTCTCTTCGACGCCCTGTTGTCCGAGGAACTCGGTTCCGCTGCCGCACCGGGCCAGACAGCTTCCGGTCAGGCGCCCGCCGCCTCGACCGCGCTGCTTGGCCTGAACGGTGTACCCCCCACCGGTACCGTCGAGGAAACGCCCGAAGGCGTGGCCCTCGCGGCCGTGGCCCAATCCATCGACGCCATGCTCAGCGGCCTTGACGAATACGCCGGGACGCTGTCCTCCCCGCAAGGGGCCGATCTTCGCAAAGCCTACGGGATCTTGCGGGATATGGACAAAACCCTTGACGCGCTGCGCGAAAGTACGCCGGACCTCGCGACGCGCCACGGCGGCATGGCCGCTCTGCTCGACGAGATATCCGTCATCACGCGAGCGGAGACCGTGAAGATGAACCGGGGTGACTACCTGTAAAGCGGGCTGCCTGAAAAAGACGACCCCGCCTCCGGATAGCCCGGCGGCGGGGTCGTCTTTTTCAAGACTCGGCCCGAATACCGCTTGTAAAATTCCGATAGCGCGAACGTGAGATGATGCATCATGCGCTTGCGGCTCCCCGTGGAATGTGGTAGGACCACTTACCAGAGACGACAGCGCACGGGAGAGACCATGGCTCCGTTGCGGGAAATCAAAAAAATAATCGTCCATGACGCCATCATCGAGAGCATCACGGACTATATCCGTTCCAGCGGGCTCGCTCTCGGCGACCGCATCCCTTCCGAACGCTCTTTGGCCGAAACCCTGAAGGTCAGCCGCTCGTCCGTGCGCGGGGCGCTCAAATCCCTGGAAACCGAAGGCGTTCTGGAAATCCGCCACGGCGGGGGCGCGTATCTGCGCTCCTTGTCCTCTCCCATATATTACCAATATACCTCCGACCACCGGGAGAACCTCCACCTCCTGCGCGATCTCGTCCAGGCGCGCCAGGCCATCGAGGAATGGACCGTGGCCGAGGCCGCCAAAGTCATCCCGAAAGATGAGGTAAAGCGGCTCGCGACCCAGCAGCGCCGCCAATTGAAGGCGCTGGAAGCCCCGGATCCCGCCGGGGACCCGGAACACCGCCTGCCCAACATGGACCTGGAAATAGCCATAACCCGCGTCGTCGGCAACGCCGTCCTGCTCGACATGCACGAAAAGATCGAAAAAATGTGGAAACAGGCCTATAAAAATTTGCAAATGGCCGCGTTCCCGGCCCGGATGCGCTACGAGCACCACATGGCGATCATCTCGGCCCTCGGGGCGCGTGACGAGGAGGCCGCCCGCCTGGCCATAAGCGTCCACAACCGGTCCCTGGAAAAACACATCGCCAGGGCGATTGAGAAACTTGAGCAAAAAACGCTTCCGGCGGCCGGGGGGTGATCCCCCGCTCCGGCGCCGGACCGCGAGAAGGCCGGAGCCGCCGCGGATTCCCCGACCGGAACCCGCAACAGCCCATAAACAAGGAGCGATCATGCACGCGGTGGAAAAAATACTGGCGGCCAAAGCCGGCAAAGACGCTGTGGCCACTGGAGAAATCGTCAACTGTACCGTGGATGTCGCGGGTATCAACGACTTGTACCTGCAAACAGCGCGGTCTTTTTCCGAAATCGGCGGCAAGCGGGTGAAGAACCCGCAGAACGTCTATATCTTTATGGACCACTACGCTCCGGCCTCCACCATCATGCAAGCCGAAAACCAGAAACGGTTCCGCGAATTCGCGGCGGAACAAGGCATCGACGGCGTCATGGACATCGACCAGGGCGTCTGCCACCAAGTGGTCATCGACAAGGGCCTTTCCCGACCCGGCCGGCTGGTGGTCATAACCGACTCGCACACCACCATCCACGGCGCGCTCGGCGCGTTCGGCACCGGGGTCGGGGCGACGGACCTTGCCACCATTCTCGCCTCCGGCCAGCTCTGGTTCCGGGTGCCGGAAGTCATCCGCATCAACCTGGAAGGAACGCTCAAAAAAGGCGTCTTCGCCAAGGATATCATCCTGCATGTCATCGGCACTCTCAAGGCGGATTACGGCGTCTACCGGGCGGTGGAGTTCACCGGCCCGGCCCTGGCGCACTTGTCCATGTCCGAACGCTTCGCCATGTGCAACATGACCACGGAAATGGGCGCCAAGACCTCCTGGATCCGGCCGGACGCCGTGACCTTCGCGTTCCTGAAGGAAAAAGGCGTCACCGAGTACACCGTGTACGAGACCGATCCCGGCTACAAATACTGGGCGGAACACAATTTTGACGTGGGTTCCCTTGAGCCTCAGCTCGCGGCCCCGCACAGCGTGGACAATGTCGCGCCGCTGTCGGAATTCGAGGGGCTCGAGGTGCAACAGGCCTATCTCGGCACCTGCACGGGCGGCCGCCTCGAGGACCTGACCATCGCCGCCGGCATCGTCAAGGGCAGGAAGGTCGCAAAGGGCACCCGCTTCATCGTGGTTCCCGCTTCGAAAAACGTTCTGCTCGATGCCATGAAAACCGGCGTGATGCAAACCCTGGTCGAGGCGGGCGCGACCTTCGTCACTCCCGGCTGCGCCGCCTGTCTCGGGGTGCACGAAGGGATGCTCGCTTCCGGAGACCGTTGCATCAGCGCCTCAAACCGCAACTTCCCCGGACGGATGGGGAGCGGGCAGGCCGAACTGTATCTCGGTTCCCCGGCGGCGGTTGCCGCGGCGGCCGTCAACGGGAAAATAACGGACCCTTCCCCGTATCTGTCGTAAACAAGGAGAAAGACCATGCGCTCTAAATTTACCGGAAAAGCCTTCGTTTACGGAAAAAACATCGATACGGACCAGATTTACCCCGGCCGCTATCTCGACCTGACGGACGCGCCGGACGTGGCCAAACATGCCATGGAAGGCGCGGACGGTGATTTCGCGAAAGAGTTCAAGGCCGGCGACATCATCGTGGCCGGCACGAACTTCGGGTGCGGCTCGTCGCGCGAACACGCGGCCATCACCCTGAGCGCCGCCGGGGTTTCCGCCGTCATCGCGGATTCCTTCGCCCGCATCTTTTACCGTAACGGCATCAACCTCGGCCTGCCGCTCCTGGTTTCGCCCGGCATAGCGTCGCGGGTCTCGCGCGGGGACGAGTTGGAAGTCGACCTGGAAAAATCCGAAGTCGCCAACAAAACGACACATGAGCGATACCCCCTGGAACCCGTCACGGAATATGCCAAAAACATCCTTGAAGCCGGGGGCATCAAACCGTTGCTCAAAGCCCGGTTCGGGGGATAGCGCCCGGCCCCATCCGGGTTTGTGATAGCGGCCCACTGCTTTATATCCACACAGCAATAAAAGGCAGGTATCTATGGATTTCGGAATGATTGGTTCAGCCGCGGCTGAAGTGCTCACCATGCAGAACATGATGTTCATGTCCATCGCCATGGTGCTGGGCATGATCGCCGGGGCGCTCCCGGGGTTTTCGGCCACCATGGCCATCGCGCTCATGGTTCCGTTCACGTTCACCATGACGCCGGTCTCGGGCCTGGTGACCATCGGCGCGCTTTACTGCGCGAGTATTTTCGGCGGGTGTTTCTCGGCCATCCTCCTGAACACGCCGGGTACCCCCTCATCCATCGGCACGACGTTCGACGGCTACCCCATGGCCCGCCAGGGCAGGGGCGAGGAAGCCATCTACACGGCGACCTTCGCCTCGGGCGTCGGCGGCTACATCGGCACGTTCATCCTGATTCTGTTCGCGTTGCCGCTCGCCCGGGTCGCCCTCAAGTTCGGGCCGCCGGAATATTTCTGGGTCAGCATTTTCGGCCTGACCATCATTGCCAGCCTGTCCGCCGAGTCCCTCATCAAGGGGATCGCGGGCGGCTTCCTGGGGCTGATGATCAGCATGATCGGCATGGCTCCGGTCGGCGGGGACGTGCGTTTCGATCTCGGCGTGCCGGATTTCCAAGGCGGGGTGGAACTTATCTCCATCC
>JAJBSY010000178.1 GCA_020861205.1 Deltaproteobacteria bacterium
GTTGGTAGCCATAATACTATCCTCCGGGTATGAGGCCGCGAAACATCGCGGCATTGCGGGAAAAACCAGAGAGCAAAGCGGCGGGGCCGCCCCATCGCGGAGCGGGCCCTTGGCCGGGCGAGCCGCGCCGTTGGAGAAACCTTGCCGGAAAACGCCGCCCGCTTCAAACGATCATTTTTAATACCACATATGAATGCCGTTAATGCGTTTTCCTTTCGGGCGGCAGAATTTCCGGCTCGCGGCCGCGTCAGGTATTAACCTTTTTCATGCGATACATGAAAAAGCATTGTTTGAAGATCGGACGCGACTCATGCATACTTATGCCGGAACACGTTTCAAATCCGTCATTTTTCCCCGAACCTTCACCCGCCGGCGCGACGGTGGAGACGAATACAATTCATGCATCCGCCGGAACAGCCTTCCGGCGAGAAAACACCATACCGTTTGCGGACTTCTCTTTGTGCCATAGTCATCGTTTCAAGGAGGGAACATGTTCATCAACAAGGACCGGTTATGGGATACGCTGGAGACGCACGGCAAGATCGGCGGAACCCCCGACGGCGGCGTGTGCCGCGAGGCTCTGACCCCCGAGGACAAGGAGGGCCGCGACCTGTTCGTGACCTGGTGCCGCGAAGCGGGGCTCGAGGTAGCCTGGGACGCGATGGGCACCATCTACGCCACCCGTCCGGGCCGGGACAATTCCCTGACCCCCCTGGCGTTCGGCAGCCACTTGGACACCCAGCCCACGGGCGGCAAGTATGACGGCATCCTTGGGGTACTCGGCGGTCTGGAAGTCATGCGCTCCCTTAATGACAACGGGGTCGTCACGGACCGGCCCCTGGTGCTCATCGACTGGACCAACGAGGAAGGCAGCCGGTTCGTGCCTTCCATGATGGCCAGCGGCATCTATACCGGTCTTTTCACGTACGAGGACATGCTCAAGGCCACGGACGCCAACGGCAAGGTGCTGGGAGACGAGCTTGAGGCCTCCGGGTACAGGGGCGACGAGGAAGTCGGCGCCCGCAGGTTCCACGCCCTGCTGGAACTGCACATCGAACAGGGCCCGGTGCTGGAAGCCAAGAACGTGGAGATCGGCGTGGTCACCGGTTCCCAGGGCATGAACTGGAGCCATGTGACCGTCACCGGAAAGTCGTCGCACGCGGGAACCACCCCCATGTCCTACCGCCTGGACGCTATGGGCGCCATGGCCCGCCTGGTGCAGATCGCCCACGGTATCGCCAATGACACCCCGGACGGCTGCGCGACGGTCGGGTCCATCACGACCATCCCTTCCACGTACAACACCATTCCGCATACGGTGCGTTTCACCTTGGACATGCGGCACCCCGACGAAGCGACGTTGCAGACGATGCTCGCGGCGTTCGAGAAGGCGTGCGCCGCGGAACGGGCCAAGGGCTTCGGCGTCACGCGCGAGGAGTTCGGCTCCACCCCGTCGCAGGCGTTCGCGCCGCAATGCGTGGCCGCCGTGCGCAAGGCCACCGAGGAGGCCGGGTACACCCATGCCGATATCGTAAGCGGCGCGGGGCACGATTGCGTGTACGTGAACCGGGTCTGCCCGGTCGGCATGATCTTCGTGCCCTGCAAGGACGGGCTGAGCCACAACCCCAAGGAAAGCATCACCAAGGACCAGGCGGCCGCCGGCGCGGACGTTCTCTACCGCGCCGTGCTGGAACTCGCCAAGGCATGACGCGGAACCCTGGGAAGGAAGCCGCATGGGCGCACCTTGCGGTTCCTTCCCAGGGTCCCATCCTCCTTATCCCGATCGACCGGCTGACCGGAATCGCCAACGTCCGCTCGAAGCGGTTCATCAAACGGAAAAGTCCGCCGGGGATCCAGCGGACTTTTGTACGGTTGCCTGAAACGGGGCGCGTAATCGCATCCCGGCCTATTTTCTGTACTTCGCCATGGTCGCCTTGTTGGCGTCCATGGGCGGCATGAGGCCGTCCGGAAGCAGGCTTTTGTAGACACGCCCGTTCAGGCGGGTTTTGTGTTCTTCCTTGGCCCTGGCCAGCACGTCCGGTTTGGCGATCAGGTCCACGGCCGCGTTGGCCAGGAACTTCGCCGCGTAATTGTACGCCTTTTTCCCGATGCTGCTCCCCGCCGCCGCGGTGAAAACCCAGTGGTGCAGCGACGGCCCGGGCATCACGGCCGTCCAGAGGGTCGCGAGCGGGGCGAACCAGGAATATTCCGAAACGTCGGTCACGGGCGCGTCGTATTCCGACGGCGGCAGGTACTCCTGCACGACGCCCACGGGGTCGTTCCCGGCGTTTTTCTGCAGGGCCTTGGCGAAGCGCTGCTCTTCCTCGGTCAGCGCGACCGGGCCGAGCGCGAGGAAGTTTTCGTGCAGCACCTCGCCGAGAACCTTGTTCGGCAGGTTTTCATGGATGGCGGTGACCAGTTCCGTCTCCACCGTGGTGCCGGTGGCGAGCGCCGCGCCCCTGGCGCAGTTGTCGATGCGTTCCATGACGTCGGCCATGACCTCCGTGGAGGTAAACCGGCCGACGAACCACATGGAGGTCCGGTCGGGCACCACGCTGGGAAACTCCGGTCCCACGTTGGAAAAGGTGTAGTTGATCGTGTTGGCGGCCGCTTCGGTTCCCGGCACGATGTGTTCGCGCAGAAGTTCCACCGCGTGGCCCATCAACATGCCGGCGTCCAGGGTGCTCCGCCCGTTCCAGGGCGCGTTGCCGTGCGAGGTTTTGCCTTTGAAATGGTAATACTTGTTGAAGTACGCGTTGGTGCCCCGTTGCACGAACGATTGGTTGAACCAGGGGTGCCAGTCGAGAAAAGCGTCCACGCCGTCGAAAAGTCCGGCCCTGGCCATGAAAGGCTTGCCGATGCAGATTTCCTCGGCGGGGGTCCCGAACATTTTGACGGTGCCCGTGAGTCCGAATTTTTCCATGGCGTAGCGGAGGGCGATGGCGGCCTGCATACCGCCGACGCCCAGGATGCAGTGCCCGCAGCCATGGCCGGGCGCGCCTTCGATAACAGGATCCTTTTGTTCGGATACCTTCTGGGAAAGGCCCGGCAGACAGTCATATTCCACGTTGAATCCCAGAACCGGCGCGCCGGAACCATACGTGCCGACGAAGGCCGTTGGCATGGCCGCGACGCCCTTCTCCACAGTAAAACCATGCTTTTCGGCCAGGGCCGTGAGCCGTTTGACCGCTTCGAATTCCTGCATGCCCAGTTCGGGGTTGTCGAACATAAATTGGGAACAGACGTCAAATTCGGCCTTGTTCGCGTCTATCCAGTCCACGATGAATTTCTTGATGGCGGCTCCATCCATGACGCTCACTCCTCAATACGTTACCGGCTTCGCGCCGGAGAAAGGGTGGCCGGCTGGGCCGAGACCCAGCCGGCTTCGGGTTATTTTTTGTTTGCCTTGCCATAGGCATGGGTCGCCCTCACCATGTCGATGACGTCCTTGGTTCCGAGCCAGCTGAGCATGATGAGCATCAGCACGCCGACCGCGAAGGACAGCCAGACCATGGTGAGGCCGAAGGCCGGGATATGGAAAAGGAAGGCCAGCAGGTAGTGGAGCGCGAGGACCGCGAACGTGGCGATCCAGAACAGCTTCCAGGTCGCGGTGTCCGCGCCGAGCCAGCCGAAGAAGCCGGGCCTGGTCTGTTTGTCCATCACGGTATCGTCGGCCATCATTTCCCGTCCGAGCGCGCCGTAGTTGGTAACTTCGGCCTTTTCGTATTCAGGCTTGGTGGCAAGGCTGACGATGTACATCAACGGGATCGAGACGAACAGGCCGACGTGCGCGGCGTGCAGGGGCATACCCGCCACTTCCACCAGGCCGCCGGGGCTCCCGGTCTTCGACCAGGCGAGGCACGCCCAGGCGAAGGCCACAAGGCCGCCGCAGACGGTCGAGGCATAGGCACCGGCCGTGGTGGAGCGTTTCCAGAACCAGGCGCACATGGTTGTGGCGAAAAGCCCGGAAATGCCGATAGCCTGGGCCAGTGACCACAGCGGCACCAGGATGGGCAGCCACAGGGCGCTGGCGATGCCGATCAGGGTGACGATTATCAGGGACACGCGGCTGGCGAACAGCACCTGCTTGTCCGTGGCTCCCTTGTTGATGACGCCCTGATAGATGTCCTTTGTGAAGATGGTCACGCCGTTCATGGCGAAAGACGAGCCGCAGGACACGATGGTCATGAGCAGGCCGACCAGGACGATGACGGAAAAGACCGGGGGCATGAAGTCCTTGGTGAACCAGACGTACATGCCGTCGCCGGAAAGTCCGGCCGGAACGGACAGATGTCCGGTGATGACGCCGAGGGCGAGGCACATGCCCGCGAGGAAGGGCAGCACGTTGTAGTAGGAGCCGCCGAGAACCGCCAGCATGGCGTTGGAGCTGACCTTGGGGGTCTTGCCGATATACGCCCACATGTAGATCCAGGGATCCACGAGGTAGAATAGCCCGAAGGTGATGAACCAGACCGAGAAAAGGGAGAACTCCTGGCTCCAGAAGCTCAGCTTCGCCGGTTCGAGGTACTGGTACATGGCCTCGGTCACCGACGTGGGATCACCGAGCATCTTATAGGCGAAGACGGCGAAGAGCAGGATGCCGAGCGATTGCAGCAGAGACTGGAACCATTGGGTGATCAGGGCGGAATACTGGCCCGCCGTGATCAGGTAGAGCAGGATGATGACCGCGGAGAGCACGATCCCGATGGGCTTGTCCAGCCCGAATACCACGTTGGCAGCGACCGCGATGGCCAGGAACTGCATCCCGGTAAGGAAGGTCGGGCGCATGATGGCGCAAAGCGCGATGGGCACCCGCAGTTTTTCGCCGAAGCGGGCGCATACGAAATCCGCGATGGTCACGGCCCCGTGTTTGCGGCCGAAATAGTTCGCCCTGCGGGCGAAAATCCAGGTAAACGCCGCACAGCCGGACATGACGAAAAGAGAGGCCCACATGGCGGAGATACCGCTGTTGAACCCGATGCCGACGTACCCGGACACGCTGGCCCCGCCGACGTACCCGCCAAGATACGCGCTGCCCATGAGCCAGAAAGGAGCGCCGCGTCCCGCGAGCAGGAAGCCGTCGGAAGTGGTGGCCATTTTTTGGAACCACAGGCCCGCAAGGATGAAGCAGACGATCAGGATGATCATCACAACAATTGAAACAGAAATAACGTCCATCAAATTCCTCCTTTTAGAGCTCGCACGGTGCGTACGCAGGTGTTCATCAAACCCTCCTCCCTCTGTCATGGTTCAAAAATGCCCGGGGATAATGCGCCGGATCGCCTGTGTGATCCGTCATGGAACCCGGTTTCCACGCATGAAAATGCGGGCGGAGAGTCGAACTCCGCCCCGGAGAATGGATATTACAGGGTGCCGGATCGGCCGGTTCCTTCAGCCGGAAGTGGGCGAGGGAAATGGATATACGGAATCAACGCGTTGACGGAAAACATTTTCATGTTCGCTTCCAATGTTTTTGTCAGGAGGAAAATATATTTTTTTACGAAACAATGTATTTTTGCAAAATGCCAAAAATCTACAACCCTGCCAAACGATCATTTTTTCTTCTTTACATGAATCTAATTCATAAATATGCTATGAGCATAAAACATAATTATTTAAATTAATTATATTTTGTAGGCAGGCGTTTCCGGGATATCCCGTAAGGAAAAGGATTTCTCATGGCGAAAAAATTGCAGATGCTGCCTGAAAAGGTGAACTGGTCCCTCCTGCATACCTTCCTCGTTATTGTGGCCAAAAAAAGTTTGAGCATGGCGGCCGCCCGGCTGGACCTCACCCAG
>JAJBSY010000347.1 GCA_020861205.1 Deltaproteobacteria bacterium
CCGATGGCGCGCCTGTTTGCCATGCCAGAATCGACCCTGTGCGTCCACTGCGCCGAATAACCTTTTCTCAGAGCAGGAGGGTCCCATGGACGCCACCCGGTATGCCGAACGAAGGGAAAAACTGCGCGGCCTGATGCGCGGGAAAAACCTTTCCGCCCTGCTCCTCACCCTTGACGCCAACAGGTTCTATGTCAGCGGGTTCGAGCTGGAGGATCACCAGGTCAACGAAAGTTCGGGCTGCATCCTCGTCACGGCCGACGGCAACGACTGGCTCTGCACGGACGCGCGGTACGACGACGCGGCCAAGCGCCTGTGGGACCCGTCGCGCATCTTCATCTACGGGGGCGACGCGGCCAAGGCCGTCAACACTCTGGTGCGGGACAAGGTTTCCGGGGTCGTGGGCTTTGAGGAAAGCGCCATGACCGTGCGCTTCCATAAGGAATTCTCCGAAGGACTCAGGCTCGAACCCGCCGACGGGCTGGTTGAGGAGTTGCGCATGGTCAAGGAGCCGGAGGAAATCGCCCGCATGGAAGCCTCCGCCGCGTTGAACCACAAGCTTATGGAATGGCTTCCCGGCAATTTGGCAGTGGGCGTGACCGAAGAGGAAATCGCCTGGTCCGTGGAGCGGTTCTTCCGGGAAAACGGCGCCCAATCCCTTGCCTTCCCCTGCATCACCGCCGTCGGGGCGAACGCGGCCCTGCCCCACGCCATGCCGGGGAAAACCGCCATAACGGAAAATACCTGCGTTCTCGTCGACGTCGGGTGCCGCCTGGACGACTACTGCTCCGACCAGACCCGGACCTTCTGGGTCGGGGACAAGCCGTCCGAGAGTTTCATGGAAACCCTTTCCCTCGTGCGCACGGCCCAGGAAAAGGCCATCGAGGCCATCCGCCCCGGCGTGAAGGCTTCGGACGTTTACGCCGTGGCCCGGAACCATCTCGACGAGCACGGCGTGGGCCGGTACTTCACCCACGGCCTGGGGCACGGCGTCGGTCTGCAGACGCACGAAAGCCCTTCCCTCAACCCCCGCAACCACACCGTTCTGCGGCCCGGCATGGTCGTTACCGTGGAACCGGGTCTCTATTACCCGGAATGGGGCGGCGTCCGCTGGGAATACATGGCGCTGGTCACGGAAGACGGCTGCCGGCTTTTGTAGGAGTCACGCGGACGACGGGAGCCGGTCCGCCTTCGGTTGTCGCTCTTTCCCATCCCTCCCGCGCCAAGATCCTGGGCCCAAACGCACGCGGCAGTTGCCCTCCCGTTTACGCGCCGAGGGTGCCGCTTCAAATACCCGGCCGGCGTCGGAACCGCCGGCCGCGGGGTGTGGTTCATTCCGTTGGAGAGTTGAAGCGCACCTCGCGCCGATGCCGGATCTTCGAACGCCAAAAAAAGATTGCCTTCCAGTTTCTTTCTGTTAGATTGACTGCTGCACTTCGGGAAATTTTTCACGAGCATAAAGCCCTGTCCCGCGCGGGCAGGAAGTATACAGTCCCTCTAACGTCATAGCGCGCCAGGAGAATTCCCATGAGCAACGAAAGAATCCGTATGCAGTCCCTCCAGAGCAAGGTTTGTTCCGCCGACGAGGCGGCCATGCTGATCAAGGACGGTATGTCGGTCGGCATTTCCGGCTTCACCAAATTCGGGGATGCCCGCGCGGTGCCCCGCGCCCTCGTGCGCCGCGCCAATAACGGAGAAAAATTCCATATCACCCTGATGACGGGCGCCTCGCTGGGCTCCGATATCGACGAAGACCTCGGTGACGCGGGCATCACCGTGCGCCGGCTGCCCTACCAGGGTTCGGCCAGGCTGCGCACGCACATCAACAGCGGCCGGGTCATGTACACGGACCAGCACCTGTCGCAGACCGGGGAATATATCCGTTCCGGGCACATTCCCAGGCCGGACGTCGCCATCATCGACGCCACCTTCATCGACGAAAACGGCGGCATCGTCTGCACGACGTCCGTTGGCAACAACACGAGCTTCGCGCTCAACGCCGACAAGATCATCGTGGAAATCAACGAGACCCATCCCGTCGAAATGTACGGCCTGCACGATATCTACGTGCCGGAGATGCGACCGGGCAGAAAGCCCATCCCCCTTATCAACCCGGGCGACAAGATCGGCACGCCGACAATCCGGGTCGATCCTTCCAAAATAGCGGCCATCGTCGTCCACCAGATGGGCGATACCCCGGTCAAGCTGACGGACGCCGACGACGAGACCAACGCCATCGCCGGGCACCTCATCGAATTTTTCAAGCACGAGGTCAAAAAGGGCCGCATGACCGACCGGCTCCTGCCGCTCCAATCCGGCGTCGGCGCGGTGGCCAACGCGGTTCTCAAGGGTTTTGAATCCGGGCCCTTCAGCGGTCTCTCCATGTTCACGGAAGTCGCCCAGGATACCGTCATCGACCTGTTGCTCGACACGGACAAGATGAACGTGGTGTCCACCTCCGCCCTCTCCCTGAGCCAGCCGTACCTGGACCGGGTGCACCGGGACGTGAACAAGCTGCAGGGCAAGCTTATCCTGCGCCCCCAGGAGATTTCCAACCATCCGGAACTCATCCGGCGCCTCGGCGTTATCGCCACCAACACGGCCCTCGAGTTCGATATTTACGGCAACGTCAATTCCACCCACGTCCTGGGAACCAAGATGATGAACGGCATCGGCGGATCCGGGGACTTCGCCCGCAACGCTTCCTACACCGTGTTCGTGACCAAGTCCTACGCCAAGGGCGGGGCTCTCTCTTCCGTGGTCCCGATGGTTACCCACCATGACCACACCGAGCACGACGTGGACATCCTCATCACGGAACGAGGCCTCGCGGACCTGCGCAACCTGGCGCCCCGCGAACGGGCCAAAGTCATTATCGAAAACACGGCCCACCCCAAGTTCAAGGAACTTCTTTCTGATTACTTCAAGGAAGCCTCGGCCAAGGGCGGCCACACCCCCCACATTCTCGCCAAGGCCTTCTCGCTCCACGAGCGGTTCGAGGCGACCGGAAGCATGTTGCCGTAGCCTCAACGACCAGAATCAGTCCGGCCCCCGGAGCTTTCCGTTCCGGGGGTTTTTCGCGCGCTGAGTATATGGCGACAATCATGGTTTTCGCCTCGCGGGCGTGTTTGTATGCCACGTATACCGCCCAGGCGGATAATCCACCAAGGAGACTTACCATGAATATACCACGTACCGGCATCTTGTGCCTCGGGCTCGTCGCCGTCCTGGCCCTGCCCGCCCTCGCCGCCGACGATTCCCAAGGGCAGCGGCAAACCACCGCCGCCCCGAGCATTTCGGATGAAGCTTCCCGCACGACGCTCGGCGAACCGGACCGGAACGCGCCTACCGACGCCTCCGCGCGCCGCACCATCAACGAGGGTACCTCGTTCGACCGGGACGCGCGCAACAACGTTGACGGCGGCCAGGAGCGCCGCGACCTCGGCAACTTGGGCCGTCAGTAACAACTCGGTATGGGCCTGACCGGCGGCCGGGACGGACGCGCTCCTCCCGGCCCGCCCTTGCGGCGAGTGCCGGGCGGCGCGTACATGTTTTCCTTGCTCGCGGGCGATTCTCTTCGTATGATGACGGATGTGCCCTTGTTCTCGGGAACAAGGCCAATCCTATGATATCGTTGGAGATCGCACGGCATGTACATTGTCACGGGCGGCGCGGGAATGATCGGCAGCGCCATGATATGGAAGCTGAACGCCTTGGGAATCACGGATATTCTCGTGGTCGACCATCTGGCGTCGTCCGAAAAATGGAAAAACCTTGTCAACCGCGCATTTGCGGAGTACATGCCGCGCGAAATCTTTCTTGAAAAAATAACCAACGATGCTCTCGGTTCCGCCATAGAGGGCATTTTTCATATGGGGGCCTGCTCGTCCACGACGGAGCGCGACGTGGATTACCTGTTGGCCAACAATACGGAATACACGAAAACCCTCGTCCGGTACGCCCTTGATAAAGGCATTCGCATCATCAACGCCTCTTCGGCCGCCACCTACGGGAACGGCGCGCTGGGCTTCAGCGACAGTCCCGAAGACGTGGCGCGCTATAAACCGTTGAACGCGTATGGCTACTCCAAGCATCTCGTGGACCTGTGGGCGGCCCGCCACGGCCTGCAGGAATCCTTCGTCAGCCTGAAGTTCTTCAACGTATACGGACCCAACGAATACCACAAGGGCGACATGCAAAGCGTCGTGGTGAAGGCCTTCCACCAGGTGCGGGAGACAGGCACCGTGCGGCTTTTCGCATCCGACAGGCCGGAATACCGCGACGGCGGCCAGATGCGGGATTTCATCTACGTCAAGGACTGCGTGGACGTCATGTGGTGGCTGATGGAGCATACGGAAGCCAACGGCCTGTTCAACCTGGGCACGGGCAGAGCCCGGACCTGGAACGACCTTGCCCGCGCTCTTTTCGCGAGCATGGGCCGGCGCGAGAATATCGAGTACATTCCGCTTCCCGGGCATCTTCGCGGCAAATACCAGTATTTCACCGAGGCCCCCATGCATCGTCTGACCGGGACGGGCTGCCCCATGCCGCGGTATACCCTGGAGCAGGGCGTTGCGGATTATGTGACCAACTACCTTACGCAGGACGACCCGCACCTGTGACCCTTTGGGAGTGAGCATGAGTGGCGATTTTTATTCAAAAATCAGAGAATTTACCGTTACCGCCAAGGGCGCGCGCCGGAAGGTCGTGACCTTTCTGCTGCAAAAGCCCGAAGAGGCCGCGTTCATGACCATCGAGGGCCTGGCGGAGGTGAGCGGCGTCAGCGCGGGCATGGTCTCGCGAACGGTCCGCGAAATGGGTTTCGACGGCTTTGCGGATATGCAGAACCAGATCCGCCAGGTGGTGCGCCGGAACATCTCCCGCTCCGCCCGGCTGCGCCGGGCCCGTCAGGAGGGGGCCTCCTTCCGGGACACCATCCGCTGGGAGCTGAAAAACCTCGCCCGCCTGATAAAGCTCAACTCCGAGGAAACCGTCCAAAAAGCCGCCGGTATGCTCGCCAAGGCGTCCGCCGTCCATGTCCTCGGGCTTCGCAGCTCGTTCGCCCCGGCCTATTCCCTGGCTTTCGGGCTCGGGCAGATCCGGGAATACGTCTATCTCATGGACCTCGGCTCCGGCCTCCTGGCGGAACAGGCAAAGCGCCTCGCCGCCGGGGAGCTCATGGTGCTCATCTCCTTCCCCCGCTATGTGCGTGAAAGTCTGCTCATGGCGCAGGAAGCCAGGACGGCCGGGTGCCAGATCCTGGCCATCACCGACAGTTTTTCCTCCCCGCTCGCGATGCAGGCGGATATCGCGCTGCTCGCGCCCTTTGAAAGCTCCAGCTACTTCAACTCCACCATCGCCATGTACGGGATTACCAACGCGCTGCTGGTGGAAACGGCCCAAGCCCTTGGCGAGAAGGGCGTTCAGGAACTCGAGCGCCTCAACGCGATCGAGCAGCGATGGAAACTGCTGATCAACAGCGAGGACGCCTGGCGGCCCAACCTCAAGGATTGATCCGCCCTCCCTGAAACGGTGAAGCGGGCGCGTCGCGCGGCAGTTGCGGATCTCCGTCCTTCCGGCGGCGCGAAGCGCCATTTGCGAGGCGGGCTGAAAGGCGCATGGAAACGATTTTATCCAAGGAGTGTTTCATGGCAACGGTAACCGGCAAATATCTCGGCGGCCTCCGGGTCGAAGCAAAACATGAGCAGAGCGGCTCGACCCTGATAACCGCCGCCCCCGTGGACAACACCTGGCAGGGGAGGTCTTTCTCTACCACGGACCTTAGCGCCATGTCCC
>JAJBSY010000151.1 GCA_020861205.1 Deltaproteobacteria bacterium
GGAAAACATGCAGAAGAACGCGCTGCTTGTGGAAATCATCAACGGCCTTGAAACGATCAAGACCAGCATGGCCGAAGGCCGTATGCAGGACATCTGGGAACGGGTCGTCGGGCAGAGCGCGAACTCCAACTGCCAGAGCAAGCGCATGTCCAGCCTGTCCATCACGTTGACCATGCTGACCACCCAGGTCGTGAGCGTCGGGATCATCATCTGGGGCGTCTACCGTATCCCGGACGAGCTTTCCATGGGCGGGCTCATCGCCTGCAACATGCTGGCGGGCAGGGCCATGGCCCCGCTTTCCCAGGTCGCGGGCATGTTGTCCCGGCTGCAGCAGTCGCGGATGGCGCTGAAGTCGCTTGACGAGCTGATGAAGCTGCCCGTGGAACGGGAAGACGCGGCCAACTTCGTGGAGTTCGGCAGGCTCGAGCATTCCATCACCTTCGAGAATCTTTCGTTCAAGTACCCCAATTCCGAACGGGAAGCCCTGACCGGCATCAACTTGCATATCAGGCCCGGGGAGAAGGTCGGCATCATCGGGCGCATGGGGTCCGGCAAAAGCACGCTCGGGCGCTTTTGCATGGGGCTTTACCAGCCGACGGACGGGGCGGTCAAAATGGGCGGCGTCGATATCCGCCAGCTCGACCCGACGGACCTGCGATCCCGGATCGGCTACGTATCCCAGGACAACTACCTGTTTTACGGCACGGTGCGCGAAAACATCGCGTTCGGTTCGATCAACCCGGATGACCGCATGATTCTGCGGGCGGCCACCATCGCCGGGGTGGCGGACTTCGTTCGTTCCCACCCGGCCGGGTTCGGGATGCCCGTGGGCGAACGGGGCATGTCCCTTTCCGGCGGCCAGCGCCAATCCGTGGCCATCGCCCGCGCGCTGCTGCAGGACCCCGACATACTGATAATGGACGAACCCACCAGCAACATGGACAACAACTCCGAGCTGATGTTCAAACGGCGCCTCGGTTCCGTCATGGGCGACAAGACGGTGCTTTTGATCACGCACAGGCTTTCGCTCCTGGATCTCGTGGACAGGTTGATCGTTATGGACAGCGGCCGGGTTATCGCCGACGGACCGAAGAATGCCGTACTTTCCGCGCTTCGGGGCGAACATGCCAAAACGGGAACGCTTCCCGGCATGAAATCGCAGCCGCAAGCGCCCAAAAAAGAGGCTCCGGCCGGAGCTCCGGCCCCGGAATCCGCCGTTTTTGAAGGATAGACGACAATGAGTATCATGCGTATCAAAAATTGGCTTGTGCCGCCCAGCGCCGATCCGTCGGACCTGGAATATATGAGCGAGGTGGACAAGGCCCTGCAAAGCAGGGGACATCCCCTGGCGTACATTCTTTCGATTTCCGTACTCGCCTTTTTCGCCGTCTTTCTGCTGTGGGCGTCGTGGGCCAAGCTCGACGAGGTAACGCGCGGCATGGGCCAGGTCATCCCCTCGCAGAGGACGCAGGAAATCCAGAACCTTGAAGGCGGCATTCTGGAAACCATGTTCGTCCGCGAAGGCGAGGACGTGGAAGAAGGCCAGGCGCTGGCGAAACTCTCCCCGCGCATCCTGGAAGCGAACCTGCGTGAAGCGCAGGCCCGGATGCGGGAAAACGAAATCGCCATTACGAGGCTTCAGGCGGAAATTGACGGCAAGGAACCCGTTTACTCCGAGGAGCTGATGCGCGAGTTTCCCAACGCGATCCGCGACCAGATGTCCGCCTACCGCGCGCGTATGGCCCAGTTTGCCAGTGAGGCCGATGCCCTGGAATCGCAGATCGAACAGCGGAACAGGGAAGTGGAGGAAGCGCTGGCGAAAAGGCAACAGATCGAGGAAAACCTCCGCATCACCATCGAGCGGCGCAACATGGTCGAGCCTCTCGTCAGGCAGAAGATCTATTCCCGCCTGGACTACCTCCAGATCGTGCAGCAGATAGCCGGACTGGAAGGCGATTTGAAGGCGGTCCTGCAGACGATCGAAAAAAGCCGCAGCGCGGTGAACGAAGCCAAGCAGCGGCTCAACACCCGACGGACCGAAATCGTGGCGACCGCGACGGATGAGATGAGCAAACGCAGGGCCGAGAACGGGAGCCTGCGGGAAAACGTCGCGGCCATCCAGGACAGGCTGACCAGGACGGAAATCCTGTCCCCGATGCGCGGCACGGTCAAGCGTATCCTCATCAACACCGTCGGCGGGGTCATCAAGCCCGGGGAAACCATTCTTGAAATTGTGCCCCTGGACGACACCCTGCTGGTGGAAGCCAGGATCAAGCCCACGGACATCGGCTTCATCAAGAACGAGCAAAAGGCCGTTATCAAACTGACGGCGTATGATTTCTCCATATACGGCGGCTTGGAGGGATTCGTCGAGGACATCAGCGCGGACAGCATCGAAGACAAGCGCGGCGAGCCCTATTTCCAGGTCAAGCTTCGGACGACCAAGAGCAGCCTCACTTCCCGCGAAGGCAAGGAATTGCCGATCAAGCCGGGTATGCAGGCCTCGGTGGACATCATAACCGGTGAAAAAACCGTGTTGGCGTATTTGCTCAAGCCTATCACCAAGGCGCGGCAAAACGCCCTCACCGAGCGGTAGATATGCGGAGATGGCTGCCGGTCCTCAATCGCTGCCGGTTTCCGGCGGCGCGCCTCGTGCCGGTTCTGGCGGCCGTGTTGGTCTGTTTGCTGGCCCCGGTTCCGGGAGCGGCCTTTGCCGAAGCCCGTGGTGCGCCGGTTCTTCCGGAACCCGTCCGGAGCGTCTCGGAAAACGAGGCCGGCGGCGTTGTGGTCATGGCGCGGCCGGATAGCGCGCCCGGCGCCGGGGAGCGCGCGCAACACGGCGCGGCGGCCAAGGCGGTTTTTCCGGCGAACGACGACATGCCCGCCGCCGAAGTCGGTTTCTCCCGGGATACGTCCTCGCCCCTGTTGCTGGCCCAGGCCGGGCAAGCCCGCGAGCCACAGGCGGGGCAGGGTTCGCGGGACGTGGAAGCGCTGGCGGAACAACGGGCCGCGGGGCAGGAAGGAAGAATGCCCTCAATCCGCCTTTTCAATACCGTGGAGTTTCGCGGCACTTTGAAAAACATGCCCAAGTGGCAGCGCGTAGTGACGGCGGAGCAACGGTCCCGGACGTTTGACGGCGACCTGAGCGCCGTGATGCGCCCGGCAAGCGTCTACGCGCAATGGCAGCAGATCGTGGAGAGGGTGAAGGGAGCGTCGGACCTGGAAAAGGCCAAGGCGGTCAGCGCTTTTTTCAACCGTTGGCCCTACAGGACGGACCAGGCCGTTTACAAGGTCGCCGACTATTGGGCCACGCCCAGGGAATTTTTAAAGAATTCGGGCGACTGTGAGGATTACGCCATCGTCAAGTTTTACGCCTTGGTCAAACTTGGCGTTGATCCGGAAAATATGCGGGTCGTCGCGCTTAAGGACACCATCCGGAACCTGGCCCACGCGGTCCTGGTGCTGTATACGGAAAATGACGCTTATGTGCTGGATAATCTTACTTCCATGGTGCTTACGCACGAACGGTACCAGCACTACCTGCCGCAGTATTCCGTCAACGAGGTCTACCGGTGGGCGCATGTGCGTCCCAAAAAGAAGAAGTAACGGCGGATACCGCCGGTGATCGGGAAAAACCAACTCATTGTGGAGTAAAAAATGGCACAAAACATGACCCCTCTTCCCGTGGACGGAACAGCCACAGGGACGCAGAAGCGCAGCCGGCTTGTGGCCTTCGGGGTAGGCACACTGATTGTGGCGATCGCGTTGGTGTGTTTCTGGGCGTACAAGGAAATCAAATCCACCGAGGAAAAACTGGAAGAGCGTCTTTCCGATCGAGCCAAAATACTGGTCGAGGACCGCGTCGGCGCCGTGGATACCCAGGTGAAAGGGTTGAAGAACGCGGCCTCCCGGCTGCTGGAAGCCCCCATGTTCACGTTCTTCGCCGCCGAGGTCAACAACTACAAGGGCGATATCGGGGTCCTCATTGCTCCGGAAAAAAAGGGCGCGAAGCCCGCTTCCGAAGACGAGGACGCCCTGGACAGGCTTATGGAAAACGTGCCCCTGATGGTGGTCACCCTTCGCGATTTCTGCCAGGGAGACGGATTCGTCGCCGGGCGTATCGTCAACGCGCAGGGCAACACCTATCTCTCCACCATGGCGACGCCGCCGGCCCTTACCGGGGACGAGCAACGGCGGGTTTCCGAGGTCGTGGACACGGGCCGGGCTGTCATTTCCCCCGTGTACGCCTCGCCCTTCGGGTTGGTGCACGACCTGGTTCTGCCTATTTTTCCGCCCGCCTTTGAAGCGCAGGCGAAGCCGGTTTCCGTGCTGCTTTTGACCAAGGCGGTAACCGGGAAAGACAACCTGAGCGAGCTGGTCCAGACCTCCACCGTCGCGGGCGAGGGTTTCGTCGTCAAATTTATCCAGAAAACCCCGGACGGCTATCAGAAAATGGGACTGGGCCTTTCCGCCACCCTCTCGAAAATCCAGCAGCCGGAAGGTAGCGGCGAGGACGCATTGCCCTTCGGGGTCCGCGCCTCCGTCGACGGCGGCGAGGAGGTGTATTCCGCGGGCCGCAGAATTCCCGGCACGGAATGGTGGATCGTGCAGGAGCGTTCCTACCTCGCTTCCCGGGTGGACTACCACGAGGCCGTCCAACGCATCATCGTGCTGGCGGTCCTGGCGGCCCTGGTGCTGGCCCTTGTCGTCAGCGTGTTCTGGTGGCGGCTGGTCGGCAAGGAGCAGGAAGAGATCGCCGGCCAGTTCCGCGATCTGTGCTGCGTCATCGGCGACCAGAAACAGCTCCTTGACGGCATCAACAGCACCATCAAGGATCCCATTTCCATGACCGACGAAGCCGGCGTTTACCGATACGTCAACCGCGCTTTCGGGCTGGCCGTCGGCAGATCCCCTGAAGAAATCGAAGGGCTGGATACCACCGCCGTGTTCGGCTTCGACACGGCGAAGCGGTTGCGCGTCTCCGATCAGAAGATTCTTGACGGCGCGGACAGCGTGACGATTGACGAGACCATCTGGCTCCAGTCCAAGCGGCACTTTTTCCAAATATCCAAAGCCGCGTTGAAGGGCGATGACGGGAAGCTTTCGGGCATTGTTTCCGTGTTCCGCGACATCACGGCCCAGGTGGAAGCCCAGGAACGGGGCAGCCGCATGGTCCAGCAGACCATTCACGCCCTGGTGCGCGCCATTGAAGCCTCCGATCCCTTCCTGGGCGGCCACTCCAGGATCATGGGCCAGATCGCGGTATGCATCGCCAAGTCCCTGGGTTTGTCCAACCGCGACGTCGCCACGGTCGAAGCCGCCGCTTCCCTTTCGCAGATCGGCAAAATGTTCGTGCCGCGCGAGGTGCTGACTAAGCCGGGCGCGCTGACGGAAGAGGAAAAGAAGATCATGGAACAGCACGTGGAATACGCCCACGAGGTCCTCAAGGACATCGAATTCGAGCTTCCCGTCCTGGAGGCCGTCTACCAGATGAACGAACGTCTCGACGGCCAAGGCTATCCCCTGGGTCTCTCCGGCGACCAGATAGGTATGCCCGCGCGGGTGCTGGCGGTTGCCAACGCCTTTGCGGCCATGGCCCGGCCGCGTTCCTACCGCGCGGCCATCCCCGTGGAAACGGTTCTCAACATCCTGCAGGAGGATTCCGCGGATTATGACGCTTCCGTCGTGGAAGCTCTCGGCAAGGTTCTGCATACCCCCGAAGGCGAAAAGATCGTGGCCCAGGCGGCGGCTTCCAAAGCCCTCTGATACTC
>JAJBSY010000315.1 GCA_020861205.1 Deltaproteobacteria bacterium
GCCCTGCTGGAAGCGATTGTCTCCATTCAAACGGAGATTGCCCGGAAAAACGCGGCCGTAAAAACAAGGAAGGCCCGTCTGTCGCTTTGGGAAAATATCGATTCGAGCGACGAGAAGTTTACTCCCGACGATATCGTGAAGCTGGACAACGCCTTTTCTGAACGCCTAGCGGATATGTACGCGGCGGAAAGCAAGGACGAGCGCGACCTGGAAGAATTGCGGCAACGAATGGAAAAAGCCGAAAAGGCGTTGCACGAGTTTGACGCGGAATATATCCGGCCTGTCGCGGTTATTCCATATGCCGGACCGCGGGATAAAACCGTTCTCGTCCGCTACAGCTATATCATGCCGGGCTCAAGCCATACGGCCTACCGCCTGACGGCCTATCCTGAAAAATCGCTATTGCGTGTCGAACAGGACGTCACGCTCTTCCAGAACAGCGGCGCAAGCTGGACCGATGTTGCCGTGTACGTTTCCACAACGCGCAGAGATACGGCCGTTCGCCCCGCTCCACTGACGCCCTGGCGCATCGCCTTGATCGCCAAGGATGCACCGGTTCCCGCTCCCGGGATGCGCATGTCCGCGGAATCCTCGGTCCAAATGGCCCAAGTGAACCTGCAAGAGTTGAACGTCCGCTCGGGCGTCCCTGCCGCTCCCTCGCAAGCCGAGATGGGAACGTTCCGGCTCTGGAGCCTGGGAAAGAAGACTCTCGACAACGCCGTCGCCGTGACCCTTCCCCTGGCAAAGGACGAGTATAAGGCCGAATACCGCTATACCATATACCCGAGTGTGAATCCCAAGGGCTTTTTGACCGCGGCCCTCGACCTGGATCGTTCTCTGGAACTGCCGCAGGGCATGGCCCGCCTGTTCGTCGACGATGTGGCGATCGGGCAGCAGCCAATGTCCATCAACGGCAACAAGGCGACTCTTTACTTCGGAACCGACCCCCTGGTGACCGCCACCATGCGCGATGTAAAACGCACCACCGGGGAAAAAGGATTTATCAGCAAAGAGCAAAACATGCTCTGGCACTGGGAAATCCTTGTCCGCAACTCGCGCGGCCGCGCGGTCGATGTCTGGGTCGAGGACCCGCAACCGGATGAACAGGATTCCGCGATCAACGTGACCGTAGAATCCACGCCCAAACCGGAAAAGGCCACGGCGGCAGCACAACTCGGTGCGACCAAAATCTTTCGGTGGAAGTTTACCATGCAACCCAACGAAACGCGGAAAATCGAACACAAGGTGGCGGTTTCCGCCCCTGCCGACAAAACGCTCCGTTCACTCAGGAACCGTTGAATACGCCAGCGCCCGAAGCCCTGAGGCTATTCAGGAAATAACGCTCTTTCCCAAACAACGGACTGTGTATACAGTCCGTTGTCATATCCGGAAACGAACATGCGCGAGAACAAATACGACGATCCACATTTTTTCGCGTTATACAGCGCCATGCCCCGGTCCGTGCAAGGATTGGCCGCCGCCGGCGAATGGCCTGTCTTGCGGAAACTCCTGCCTCCCTTGGAGGAGAAACGAGTGCTCGACCTTGGCTGCGGCTTCGGCTGGCACTGCCGGTATGCGGCGGAACAGGGAGCAACAAGCGTCGTCGGCGTTGATCTTTCTGAAAAGATGCTGGATAGGGCACGAAAAGAAACACCCTTTCCCAACGTCACATACATCCGTTCGGGCATCGAGGACTTCGCCTTCGGTTCCGGTGTGTACGACGTCGTCATAAGTTCGCTGGCCCTCCACTATGTGGCATCCTTTGTCGCTGTTTGCCGCCAGGTCAGGCGCAGCCTGTCCCCTGGCGGCAAGTTTGTGTTTTCGGTCGAACATCCGGTTTTCACCGCGCAAGGTGCGCAGGACTGGCATTATGACGGTAATGGCAAGCGATGCCATTGGCCGGTGGACGACTATTTTGACGAGGGTCCCCGGGAAGCGGTCTTCCTCGGCGAAAAGGTCTCCAAATACCACAAAACCCTGACCACCTACATCAACGGGCTTCTCGACGCGGATTTTTCAATCACCGCGCTGGTTGAGCCTGAACCGTCGCCGGATCTTGTGGCTTCTCTTCCGGATATGCGGGACGAGTTACGGCGCCCGATGATGTTGATACTTGCCGCGACGGCCAAATAGGCAGGCCTACCAACCAAGAGGGGACGACCCAGCGGAGCGATTCGACCAACCGCCAAAAGTATTCTGGGACTTGCATATTCAGATGCCATCCGTCCAAGTAAGGACGGTTTTATTCTTGTTAAGCGTCTGAAGCAGTTCAACAATGCAGGCTTTAGCTTGTGAATGTTTTTGCGGATCGGCCCCTAAAACAAAATTCCCGGATTCGCAAAAACGGCGAATCCGGGAGTTTCGTTGCTATTCTTGGTGCAGGACGGGACTCCGGGCCAAAGGAGCGCGAGGCTCTCTCAAGTTTGAAGCGCGAGGCTTTCTAGGTTGTTGAAGTCGTAATCGGGCCACAGAAGTTGTGGTGCATCCAGTTACAGAGTATAATTTATTTAAAGTAAGCAGGAAAATAGTTCCGGCGTGTTTGTCCAGCGTCATCCAGTAAGGACTTTTTGAGTGTGAAGTAATCCAGAAAAAAGGCAAAAATTTTATAAAAAAGTAGTGATACCTTATCAAAAGCACATGACAAGGGCGGCGCGGTTTATGCACACCTACGGGGAAGTGTCACGCTGCATAAAGCCGTGCCGCCAAATTTACATTTTGTTTTAAAGACAGTAAAATTATTTGCGATAGGTTATTTGGGGAATTACAAAATAAAACATAACTCCTCAGTGTGGCGCAGATATGAATTTTTTTATCAGGATGTGTATTGTAATGATGGCTGTTCTTGCTGCATCTCCCGCATGTGCAGAAGATGCTCATTTGTTTCTCAATAACATATTAAAAACATATGGCTCGTCCTCAACATTTTATTGCGAGGGAACGATTGTCTCAACGGTGCGGTATGTTGGTGGCGGAAAAAGTGTTGAAAGTAAACCTGCGGTTGACACTGTAAGGTTTAGCGCATGGTACAAACGCCCTTATTTATTCCGTATGGATTGGGTAACGCCTGAACCGCGTTTTAAAGAGGACACGGCATGGTCTTTGTATGTTGGCAAAGACGGCCAGTATGTAATTGATTCCCCTTTCAGGAAACCCGCGGGGCAAATCAGGTATTCGGAACGGCATCGCACTCTTGATGACGCCATTAACCGCTCGCGGCGGTCTTCGGCAGACCTGACGTACTTTATCCCAAAACTGTTGGAAAACAAATCCACATGGTTTGATATTAATGGCTGTTCTTTTCAGGGCGAAGAAATGGTTAACAGCAGGCTTTGCCATATCCTGGCGATAAACAACCACAGGATGGGTAACTGGACGCTGTGGGCAGACAAGGAGACATTCGCTATTTATCGGTTTCAAAAAAGCAGCTTTCTGCCGGAAAGCGCCATGCAAAGTTTCACTGTACATCAGGAAACAAATCCTAATGCGGAGCCGGACATCAATCCGCCCGACATGCTGATGAAAGGACGTTCTTATTTAACGACGGTAAATTTCACTACCGCCATTTTCAACAAAGAAATGACCGACTCTGATTTTTATTACACTGGCCCCAAGGCGAAAGGGGTGAAGGAATAATCCTGGAGAATAGCGCACTACCCTTTCAGAACATTCGCCCACTCCCGTTGGCGGCGCGGTTTATGCGAGGGGCACCCCAGAGAAAAGTGTCGCGCTGCATAAAGCCGTGCCGCCCTGGTTGGCTAATGGTCTCTATTTGTTTTTCAGTTCCGTAAGATAATCCGCCCACTCCTGCATCATCCTTCGTCTTTCCGGCAAATACTCGGCATAGTTGTAAGCCGCCCGCACATCGTTGCGCTCACCGTGGGCAAGCTGGCGCTCTATCCAATCCCGATTGTAGCCAAGCTCATTAAGTAGAGTGGAGCGATGGAGCGAAAGCCGTGAGTGCACATTTCATCTTTAGCGTATCCCATGCCGCGCAGGGCGGAAAGAATCGTGTTGGGACTCATGGGGCGATCTTTTTTGAATATGTGCGGAAAGACATAACGCCCAAATCCGGTCACAGGATGTAGGTCACGAAGTATTTGCAGAGCTTGGCGGGAAAGCGGCACTATATGCTTGGTGCCCATCTTCATCTTTTCCGCCCGGATAACCCATTCCGCCTTGTCAAAGTCAATTTCCGACCATTCCGCGTGCTGGAATTCGCCAGGGCGCACAAAAACCAGAGGTGCTAGGCGCAATGCGCAAAGTGTGGAGAAATGGCCCTGGTAAGCGTCTATGGCGCGTAGCAATGCCCCAACCTGCTTGGCATCGGTGATGCTGGCCCGATGAGTCACGGGAACAACCGTCAAAACTCCTTTCAGGTTCACCGCGATATTCTGCGGGGCGCGTTCCGTCAACACCGCGTATTTCCAAATGTCGCAACATGTTTGCAGCACCCGGCGGGCGGTTTCGGCAATCCCCCGCTTTTCCATGTGCTGAAAAACTCCCAACAGTTCAGGAGCGGTAATACTGCTAATAGGGCGTTTGCCGATGTAGGGAAAGACATTCATTTCCAGACGGCGCATGATACGTTGAGCCGTAAGCTCTTTAACTTTGGGCTGCTTCTTGGCATGCCATTCCCTGGCGAGCATTTCAAAAGTAGTGCTGTCAACCGCAGCCCGCACCTTTTCTTTTTGTCGTTCCGCTGATGGGTCAAGGCCACGCTCAAGCATGAGCTTGATTTCTTCGCGTCTGGCACGAGCTTCTTTCAAGCCAATTTGGGGGTATTTGCCCAAAGCGTCCAGGCGCTCTTTTCCTGCAACACGATATTTGAGCGCCAAAGCTTGCTACCGGTTTCCGTCACCAGTAGGAAAAGACCGCCACCATCAAACAGCTTTGTTTACTGCCAGTGGCTTTTATACCGCGTATTTGTGCGTCTGTAAGTTTCATTGGGGGTATCCTTTGCTTGCCCCCAGCACTTTCAAAATGGGGGTATGGAGTAGGGGGGATGAGATTTTCTATCTTGAAAATACCCCCTCGTCTACCCCCACATTTTTTGGATGCCACTTGATATCTTGATATCAACATGGACTGATAAAGGCCATTATCTCTTGAAATTACTAGAGATAATGGCCTTTATCAGATTTCTTAGAATGTCTTCTTGGTGCCCAGGACGGGACTTGAACCCGTACAGAGTTTCCTCCGAGGGATTTTAAGTCCCTTGTGTCTACCAATTCCACCACCCGGGCAAGGGGTTACCGCTTTTTCGGCTTTGGATGATCCGTGGGAAGTTTCCCCAGCTTGACGGGCCTGGTCCGGGTCAGATTCCCGGCCGGCGGCAACCCGATGACTGCCTCCTGCCATTCCCCGCCGGAAATCGAATAAAAATAAAGCATGTCCAGGTCCTTATCCACCAGGAGCAATCGGGCGTCAAGGCCGTTCTTTACATGCGGCGCGAGCTCGTCGCAGATGGCGTGAAACTCCCTGTCATGTTCATCCGGCAGCAGACACTGAAACCGCAACGTGTCTCCCAGTGCTTCAAAATGAATAAAGTCGCCGGCCGCCTTTTCAAGGACGCGCTGGACCAGGGTTTTCACCTCTTCCTCGCGCGCGAGAAGGTCGTCATAGGACAAATCCGGGCTGTACACAACATGGCCGAAAAGCTCGATCTTATGGAACGACATCAGCGCGCCTCCATGTGGATGCATTACGGACAAGC
>JAJBSY010000444.1 GCA_020861205.1 Deltaproteobacteria bacterium
CGGTCTGGCTTGCGGCATCGCGCTTGCCGGAATCAAAAAAAGTATGTCGTACATGACCTACGTGCTTTTGGGTGACGGCGAGTTGAACGAAGGGAGTATTTGGGAGGGTTTTCTTTTCGCGGCCCATCACAAGTTAAATAATCTTGTTGTCATTATTGATCGTAACCATATGTGCTGCGCCGGCTACACCGAAAATATCCTTCAGTTGGAACCGCTGGATAAAAAACTGGAGAGTTTTGGACTGGCGGTCTGCACAGTGGACGGCCATAATTGCACAGAACTCGCCGACGAACTGAGGCGATTACGCTCGCGTCCGGTTTCCGGTCCGACGTGTATTATTGCGGAGACGGTTAAGGGAAAAGGGCTGCCTTCAGTTGAAAGTACACCCATGTGCCACCACTACAGTCCGAAAGGCGAAGAGCTTGAGAAAGCTTTTGCCGAATTGCGCGGAGAATAACATGGAAACCATGCGCGACGCGTTTTTCAATACGCTTTTTCCCTTTGCGAAAGAGGATCCCTCCATAATGGTGCTGACCTCGGATTTCTCCGCTCCGTCTTTTGACCGGTATCGCACGGACCTGCCTGGGCAGTTCATCAATACCGGCATCTCGGAACAGAACACTGTCCTTGTCGCTTCCGGCCTCGCCATGTCGGGAATGAAGGTGTTCGTGGTGAGTATTGCTCCGTTTATAACCATGCGTTGTTTTGAGCAGATAAGGCTGTTCCCGGCGGATATGAATCTGAACGTGACTATAGTAGGCGTGGGTGCCGGCTTCAGCTATACGGAAGCCGGCGCGACCCACCATAGTGTGGAAGATATCGGCCTTATGCGCCTTTTGCCGCATATGCTCGTTTTTTCGGCAAGCGATAATGCGGAAGTCCGTCATTTCGTCCACCGGATACTGGATACCGGCGGCCCATCCTATGTTCGCCTGGACAGGAGATCTTTGCCCGACCTGTACCCACAAGACACGACATTCGGTAATTCGCTTTCCGTTTTGTCTCCGGTCAGCAAAGTCAACTTTCTGACTACGGGGTATACGACCCATCTGGCAGTGGAGTTGGCAAGTACTTTACGCGATAATGGCATCACGGTAGGTATTGTTGACGCATTTTCCCTTCCCCTGGATCCGCGTGAGTTTGCGGAAACATTCGGCGGAGCCGAGCTAATCGTGTCCCTGGAAGAACATGTCGCCTCCGGAGGGTTGGGTGAAGCCGCCAGATTGCTGCTGGCTGAATGCGACGCAGCGATGAGGTTGAAGGCCTTCGCCTTGAACGTGCGCGAAGGTTTGTGTCACAGCTATGGACCGCGATCCGCCCTTCAGGCCAGGCACGGCCTTGACAAAGAGGATATCCTTAGAGAGGTCCGAGGGTTTTATGAGCGGTAACTTTTGCGAGGGGAAGCTCGCCACGGCACAATCCATTACGCCGGAAGATTTTTCCCGGTATTGGGGGAAACACTCCTTACCAGCCGGTTTCGAGACGTTTCTGAAAGCGATCAACACTCGGTATCGGGAGGCGAACAAGGTTGACCTTGAAGAATACATAGCGTCTTTTATCGCCAAAGTATCAAAGGTCAGCGCAACGAGGACGGAAGAAGATAATCTTACCATTTTTGAGAAAGGGTGGGCGGAACATATCGCGCGCATCCAGAAGCATTGTGATCTTTCCGCATTGCGCCCAAAGTACTATGAGAGGGGCGTTCCTTATCTTCTCGGTGAAGGTTGCACCATGCATGTCTGCGAAAATCCGGGCTTGGCTGCGGACATGCAATTGCTTTATGTCCGCTATCTCATGTCATCTCTGCTTGCAGAGTCAAAGACCATCCATGAATTCGGCAGCGGCACCGCCCAAAATCTTCTTGTCATGGCCTCCATGGCGCCCGACAGAACATTCCTCGGATATGAATGGACTGACTCTGGCGTCGCACTTGCCACTATGGTCGGGCAGAAATGTGGCTATAGTATATCCGGGCGCAAATTTGATATGCTCCGCCCGGATCATTCCGTCGCAGTGAGAGGTGACGCTGTGCTTACTATCACTTCTGTAGAACAGTTAGGAGAAAATTACGATGCTTTTTTGGAGTATCTTCTGGAGCAAAAGCCATCCCTTGTTTTCCATATAGAACCGGATACGACTCCGCCCGCCATGCCAAGCATGTATCATTCACTGGCAGTTCTCTATATGCGGTTGCGCGGATATCCCCAGGCATTCACGCAAAAGCTGGTCGAACTGCAACGGCAGGAAAAGATTCATATTCTTTTGTCTCGGCAGTTGCCCTGGATGGCTGCATTCGGCAACTACAGGTGCATTGCCTGGAAACCTTGTTGATTTTGTATTTAAAGAGAATGAGCAATGAATATGCAATGTGATGTGGTTTTATTACGCCCTAATGACAAAAAAGCGGTTTATAACGGTGTTACCCCCGGGGCCACGGCCTCGGATCCTCCGTACTGGCTAGCTTTGATGGGAGGCTGGTTGCGCGATAAGGGGATCCGGGTACGTCTGATCGACGCCGAGGCCGACAACATATCACCGGAAGAAACCGCCGCGCAACTGAGAGAGATCAATCCGCGGCTTATCGGTATTTTGACTTTAGGATCAAATCTTACAGCCTCCACATGGAAAATGAATGGTGCGTCTTTGCTAGCTCGTGCCATCAAGGATGTCCTGCCGGATAGGCCTCTTTTTATGTGGGGGTATCATGTTTCCGCCTTGCCCGAGCGCACGCTTAAGGAAGAGGCTTGTGATTTCGTAATAGCCGGAGAAGGGTTTGCCACAATTCTGGAACTGACGGAGTCCATCCTGACAGAAAAGCGCCAGTACTCGCTTATCAAGGGCCTATGGTATAAAATTGACGACAAAATTGGCGGCAATAATGCCATGCAGCTTATTCGGGACCTTGACGAGTTGCCCTATGACGGTTGGGACATGCTTCCGGTGCGCTCTTACAGGAATCATATGCACTTTGCGTTTGAAGACCTGTCAAAGCGTGACAGATACGGCGCCATCATGACTAGTCTGGGGTGTCCCTATAATTGCTCGTATTGTGCAATCAGTTATTTTTCCGGCGACAAGGTCATGCGCTACAAGTCACCTGAAAAATGCATGGAAGAGATAGATTATTGGGTAGCCAAACAGGGTGTGTACTACCTGCGTATTCTTGATGAATGTTTTACAGTCAACAGAAAGCATGTTTTTGACTTTTGCAATCTCTTGATAGAGCGCGGCCATAAGCTGAGTATTTGGATTAACGCCCGCACAGATCTTGTGGATCAGGAGATGCTGGAGATCATGTCCAAGGCTGGTATCCGCTGGATAGGCTATGGATTTGAGAGCGGGAATATCCGCATTCGCAACACCGTGCAAAAGGGTCAGTACGATCTGGACAAAATCAAGAATGTTGTAAAAATGACCCACGATGCGGGTATCTCTATTTGCTCCAATTTTATGTTCGGCCTTCCTGGTGATACGGTTGAGACTATGCAAGATACTCTGGCCTTGGCCCGAGAACTGTGTTGTGAACATCCGAATTTATACTGCACAATGGCATATCCCGGATCAAAACTGTACCGGGAGGCCCTTGCGCAGGGATGGGAATTGCCGGATTCATGGCTTGGTTACGCACAACTTTCTTATGAAACCCATCCCTTGCCCACAGAATTTTTGAGTTCTGCGGAAGTTCTGGCCTTCAGGGACTTTGCGTTTCAAGAGTTTTACCGCAATAATCCACACTATTTTCAGAATATACGAAACAAGTTTGGAGACCAAGCAATAGCAGCGATTGAGGGTATGTTGCAGGGTAAAATACCACGTAAGTTGCTCGGTGATTGACGTGGAGTGTGATAATTGTATGGTACGGTTTGAAGTAAAGTGACTGGTGTGGCTTGCTCTGCGAAGCATACAAACGCTTTGACGACACAATGCGTCATCCTTGTCGGTGCCCAAGGAACGAGGTTGGGAGCCAGGGTGAGCGAAACTCCCAAGCCCATGCTGGATGTCGCGGGAAAGCCGTTTTTGACCTATTTGATACAGGAACTCGCACGTTTCGGTTTCACTAGGTTTCTCTTGTTGGCGGGATACCGGGCGGATGTTGTTAGCGACTATTTTTCCCATCCCGGAGCCGTTCCCGAAGGTCTTTCCATCACCGTGGCGGTGGAAGAAAAGCCAATGGGGACAGGGGGAGCTTTGCTCCAAGCGTCACACCTCCTTGATTCTGCTTTCCTGCTGTGCAATGGTGATTCGCTATGCCTTTTCAACCATCTGCGATTGACCGTCCCTCTGGAATATTCGGAAAGCTTAGCCCGCATAGCGTTGATGTCTATTGGCCACAACACTCGCTATGGACATGTAATCGTGAAGGACGGCCTGGTAACCGGCTTTGCCGAACGTTCCAACCACAACGGACCGGGAATGATAAATGCGGGCATTTATTACATGCGGCGTGAAATTCTTGGAGCTATTCCGAGCGGGAAAGTGTCACTTGAGTCGGAAGTTTTCCCACACCTGGCCGAAAGGAAATTGTTGGAGGGTGAACAGATTTCACCCCATTTTTTCATTGACATAGGTATTCCTGATGATTTGATGCGGGCGCAAAAGGCTGTTCCCCGCGCACTTCGTCGCCCGGCTGTTTTTTTCGACAGAGATGGCGTGTTGAACCATGATTTCGGTCATGTGCATGCCGTCTGTGATTTGCAATGGATCGAGGGGGCACGCGAAAGCATTCTGGCGTGCAATAATGCGGGGTATCTTGTTTTTGTGGTGACCAACCAAGCGGGTATAGCCAAAGGGTATTACACTGAAGCCAATATGCATTCTCTTCACGCCCATATGCAGGAAGAGCTGCACACTATGAACGCGCACATTGACGCGTTTGCCTTTTGCCCGCATCACCCCGAGGGAGTCGTGCCTGAATTACGGCAAACCTGCCTGTGTCGCAAGCCTCAGCCGGGAATGCTCTTGCGGCTTTGTAATGATTGGGCTATAGATCTCTCCTCAAGTTTTTTAATTGGCGACAAGCCGTCAGACATGCAGGCGGCCGAGGCAGCCGGGATTCCCGGATATCTTTTTCCCGGCGGGAGCCTTCTTGATGTCCTCTTACCTCGCCTGCGCGGCGTCAAAGCCTGAGAACATTCCATGATTATCACAAGAACGCCGTACCGCGTTTCTTTTTTCGGAGGCGGAACAGATTTTCCTCAATACTACGAGGAACATGGGGGCTCCGTCATCTCGTGTACTATCAACAGGTATTCCTATCTTCAGTGCCGTATTCTGCCACCTTTTTTCGACCACCGCTACCGCATTCGGTATTTTCAAACAGAACGGACGAGAAGTATCGATGAGATAGAGCATCCTTCTGTAAGAGAGTGCTTGCGCTTTCTTAATTACCAACACCCACTTGAGGTTTTGCATTCCGGAGATATTCCTGCCATGTCGGGGATCGGGTCGAGTTCTTCTTTTACCGTGGGTTTTCTCCTGGCACTTCACGGGCTTATGGGAAAAATGATCACCAAGAGAGAGCTTGCACAACAAGCAATAGAGGTTGAGCAGCAATGGATACAAGAGCATGTCGGATCACAGGATCAATATGCCGCCGCGTTCGGTGGATTTAACCGTATCGATTTCGGACTTGGTAAGCAGATACGCCTGACACCCCTCATGCTGAAACCGGAAAAGCTGCAACACCTCCAGGACAACCGCCGTTTTT
>JAJBSY010000047.1 GCA_020861205.1 Deltaproteobacteria bacterium
ATAATGAACAGGATGGCCAGGGCCTGGAAATAGGAACCCCAGGTAAACAGGGCGTCCGTTTGGCCGAGGGAGCTGACCGTTCCGCCCAGCGTCTCGCCCGCTCCCCCCGGCAGAGGCGCGGATGAAGCGGCTCCGGCGACCGTGGATGCGGTTTGCCCGGCGGCATGGCCCGCGACGGTACCGGCGTCAACTCCGGCGGAGGGAACGGAAGGAGCGGCGTCTGCCAGCATCATGACCCGCGTTCCCTTAGCCCAATTGCTTGACGCGCTCGATGGGACTGATGATGTCCGTGAGGCGCACCCCGAATTTTTCGTTGATAACGACGGCCTCGCCGCGGGCGACGAGCTTGCCGTTGACATAGACCTCAAGAGCTTCACCGGCGAGCTTGTCCAGCTCGACCACGGAACCTTGGCCGAGTTGCAGCAGCTCGTTGATGAGCAGGCGGGTGCGTCCGAGTTCCGCCGAAACGTCCAGCGGTATATCCAGGATGAAGTCGAGCTCCCGGCGGTTGCCGTCAACGCGCGGGGCGTTGGCCTCCTCGGCCATGTCCTTGAAATCCACGGCGCTTGCCTGGGCCGCGAGCGACTGCTGCTCTTTTTCGCGTTTGACCACCTTCTGCTCGTCGTCGGCGAGGGCGGCGGCCCATTCGGCCGCAAGCTTGTCATCGTCGCTCGTTTCCGCGGGGGCGGTCTTTTCCTGCTCTTCCTGGTCCTCAAGGGCCGCAGCCCATTCCGCTGCCAGGGCGTCTTGGTCTTTTTCATCTGCCATGGGGATTCTCTCTTATTGGATGACCATTTCCGTGATAAACACACGGGTGACCTTGGGGCCACCAAGAATCTGGTTCAGTCTGTTGGTTACTTCGTTTTTCAATTCCAGCTTGCTTTCCGCCGGCATAAGGTCGGCGTAGGTCTTGCTCGAAAGCAGCATGATGACCGTATCGCGTATTTTCGGCTTCTGTTTGGCGAGCTCTTCGACCACCTTTCCGTCAACAACCTCCACCTCGAAGGTCACCTTTATGTACCGTTTGCCAAGGGGGTCGGCAAGGTTGACCAGAAAGGGATCAAGAACCGCTGTCTGCAGGTTGGGGGCCGGCTTGGTCTGCACCGTCTGCGTGGCGGGAGCGCCGTCCTGGGCTTTCGAAGCGTTCTTGCTGCCCGGAAGATCCGAAAAGAAATAATACCAGGCGCCCACGCCGCCGCCGACGAGGAGCACGATGAACAGGAGCAGCAATATCCACTTCAGTTTGCCTTTTTTCTTAGGCTTGTCGTCTTCGTCCGCCATGGAACGTCTCCTTCTTGATATCCGGCAGTTCCGGCACGGGCGGGCCGAGGGCCGCCCGAAGCATTATAAATATCTGCCGAGCCACTGCGATGTTTTCAGCAATATTTCAACCCGGCGCTTTTGCAAACGGTGCTGTTCCGTGTCGTTGGGATACAGCGGCTTGTCCGGCCCGTACCCGCTGATGGAAAACCGTCGTGCCGGAAACTTCTGTTGCAGGAAGTATTCCAAAACCGACATGGCCCGCTTGCCGGAAAGCACGTAACTGTCCATGTCATGGACGGCTTCCGTTGCGTCCGTATGCCCGGCTATATTCACGTCGGCCGTCGAGTAGTGCAAAACCGGAACAAACGCACTGAGAAGCCGCATACCTGTCGGGGTCAACGTCGATTCGCCCCGGGGGAAGAGCAGTTCTTCGGTCAGCACGATCACCACGCCTTCCGGATGTTCAAGTATCCGCAAGTTCTCGTCGAGTTTACCGGGCGAAAGCTCCGGAGGCAAGATTTCATTCGGAAAAAGAAGGTCCTTGATGCGGTCCTGTTTTTCAAGAACCGTGGTGGGATCTTCCACAATTTGCAGGAGCAGCCGTATGTTTTCCGGCACCCGGCCCCTTCCGGCGTGATCGAGCGGCGACGGTTCGTCCACGGTGGCCATGATGCGCGTTATGAGCGGCCTGTCCATCGAGGACATGCTGAGAATAAGCACGAAGAAGGTCAGCAGCAAGGTCATGAGGTCGGAAAATGTGACAAGCCATGCCGCGCCGCCGCCCTCGCTTTTTTTCTTCTTGCGGGGCATCAGTCGTTCCTCCTGGCCGGGCTGCCGGGAGCTGAATCGAGATCGAACTGGAAATTGCGGAAAAAGAAGCTCTTGGGCTGATCGGCCGGTTTTGGCACGGAACGTTCGACGGCCAGCCTTTCCGGATCATTCCGTTTATCCAGAACGATATCCACCCGCCGGTTCAACAGCCTTCCTTCGGGCGAACGGTTGGGGTAGCGGGGATGGTATGCGCCGAAGGCTTCCTGGCTCAGCCGGTCGCCGGGTATCCCGTTTTGGATCAGGTAATGGTAAACGCCGAACCCCCGGGCGAGGGAAAGGGGCCAGGTGGAATCAACCTTGGCCGTGTCGAAATCCACCTGATAGCTTTTTCCTTCCTCATCGCGCCTGTCGGCCGTATGCCCCGCGACAAGCAACGGATATTTGATCGTGAGAAGGTGGGGCAGTATCCGGTTGAGAAGCTGTTTGCCCCGTTCGCTCAAGGCGGATTGTCCCGGTTCGTACAGGACGTCCGCGTTGATGGACAATATCTGGACGAAGCGGTTTTCCTGGAAGTTCAGGTCGTCCCGCATGTCTTCCCAGAGCATGTCCTTGATGGGGGTCATGTCCGGTTCCATCATGGCTCCGGGTTCGACCTTGCTTGATTTTTTTTCAATGGACTTCGGGTTGAAGTTCTGTTCGCCGATGCCGAAGGACGAGGAAACGGAACCGAGCACCACGAGCTTGTTCCGCTCGTCAATAACGGACATGCTGACCAGCAGCACGAAAAAGGTAAGGAGCAGCGTCATCAGGTCCGAGAAGGTGATGAGCCAGGCCGGTTGATCGTCCCCGCCGCCGGATGATTTCGTTTTCCTTGCCATGGGAGTCCCGGCCCTTAGGTTGGCTTCCGTTCCTTGGGCGGTTGGAAGCTGGAGAGCTTCTCTTCGATAATGCGGGGATTTTCACCCCTGGAAATGCCGAGAACGCCTTCCATCTGCATTTCCATGATGTGTATTTCCTCTTTGGAGCGGTGTTTGAGCTTGCCGACCATCGGCAGGAAAACAAGGTTGGCGAGAACTGCCCCGTAAAAGGTCGTGATAAGCGCGACGGCCATGGCGGGGCCGATGGTGCTTGGGTCGGACATGGTCTTGAGCATCTGCACAAGCCCGATAACCGTGCCGATCATGCCCAGCGCCGGGGCATACGCCGCCAGCGCGTTCATGAGTTCGATCCCGGTCTCGTGGCGGCTTTCGACGCTGCTGATTTCCGCTTCCATGATCGCCTGAATGCTTTCCGGCTCAAGACCGTCAACGGTCAGTTGCATCCCTTTTTTCAGGTAGGGGTCCGTCAGGCCGTTTATGACCGGCTCCAGCGAGAGGATGCCCTCACGCCGGGCCCGGTTGGCGAAATCCATAAACTGCTCGAGAATTCCCGTGGTCGAGGGGGTTTTCCCGATGAGCGTTTTGCGGATAACCTTGCCGACGCTGAGCACCGTGCCCAAGGGATAGTGGGTAAGGGTCGCGCCGATGGTGCCCCCGAACACGATGAGCATGGATGCGGAGTCGATGAAGGTCCCCGGCGATCCGCCCCCGGCAAGGGCCGCGCCGATAAGGCCGAAGGAAACGATCATCCCGAGTAGTGTTGCAAGATCCATCAGCAAACCTCATAGAAGCCGCTTTACGCGGTCTTGTGAGCCGGAACGGTATTCTGTCCACTCCGTGAATGCATTTTTTATGCCGATACGCATAACCGGGCCGGGTAAAAGGACATATCGGTTTTTGGTCGGATTATCTTTACAGCAACGTGACGGCGTGACAAAAAAACGACTCTTTCACGCGTATTGGCGTGGCCCGAAAATATCGGTGCCTACCCGGACCATGGTCGCGCCTTGGCTCACCGCGATTTCACAGTCATGGGACATGCCCATGGAAAGGTGCGGCAGGGGCAGGCCGGTCCGGGTGCGTAACGCCTCCCGCAGTTCGCGCATCGCGGCGAAGTAGGGACGCGAGGCTTCGGCATCCTCGGAAAAGGGGGGTAAGCACATGAGTCCTTCGACGCGGACCTGTTCCATGCCGCGCACCGCGTCGATAAACCGTTCCGCTTCTTCCGCCGGCAGACCGGATTTCTGGTTTTCCCCGCCGATGTTGATTTGCAGGAGAACGGCCTGCGGCGGGAGGTTTTCCGCTAACACGGCCTTCCGGATCTGGGCGGCCAGTTTTTCGGAGTCAAGGGTATGGATGAGCGCAAAACGGCCGGTGACGTCTTTCGCTTTCCTGCTTTGGACGTGGCCCGTGAAATGCCACTCCGGCAAGGAAGCGCCGTTCAACGATTTGACAAGGAGCGACGCCACGTCTTTTTGTTTTTCCAGCGCTTCCTGGACATAGTTCTCGCCGAAAGTGGGCGTTCCCTGCCGCCAGTAGGAGAAAAGCTCCGCCAGCATGGGGGCCGGGTGGGTCTTGGAAATGGCGACGAGGCGGATATCCGCCATATTCCGCCCGGACGCTTTCGCCGCGTTTTCAAGGCGGGAACGGACGGCGTCAAAGCGGTCGCGCAGGGCGGAGGCTTCCGGTTCAGGCATGAAAACCATGGCTTTACTCCTGAAATCCTTCTGGCGCAGCGCCGAGAGCCAGGGAGTGCAAAAATCCCATGTCCTCGGTCCAGTCTTCGCGGACTTTGACCCACAGTTCCAAATGGACTTTCGTCCCGAGGATGCCCGCTATTTCAAGCCGGGCCGCCTGTCCCACCTTTTTCAGGTTCGCGCCGCCCTTGCCGATGACGATGGCCTTTTGGGAGGGGCGGGTCACATAAATGACCGCGTTGATGATGGTGAGGTCGCGGCTTTTATCCTCTTCCCAGTTCTCTATGTCGACGGCGATGGCGTAAGGCAGTTCCTGGTGCAGGTTTAAAAACAGTTTTTCGCGGATGCTCTCGGCGGCCATGAACCGCACCGGCAGGGTGGAGAGCTGGTCGTCGGGGAACTGGGGCTCGCCTACGGGAAGTTCGCTCTTGATTTTGCCGAGCAAGCCTTCGAGCCCCACCTTGTTGAGGGCGGAAACCGGGAACAGTTCCGCGAGCGGCCATGTCTCGTGGAGCTGCTCCATGAGCGGCAAAAGCCTCGACTTGTCGCCGACGAGGTCCACCTTGTTGGCGATGACCAGGACGGGCCGTGTTTCCGCCTTGATGGCCTCGAGCAGCGGCTTGATGTCGTTCTCCATGTATTCGGGCCGGCGCAGGTAGAGTTCCGCGTCAAGGATGACCAGGATGATGTCCGCGTCCTTTGAGGCCTCCCAGGCAGCCTGGCTCATGAGGCGGTTCATTTTGCCCCGGGTCGCGTGGATGCCCGGCGTATCCATGAAGATGACCTGCGTCTCCGGATCGGACAAGATGCCCGTAATGCGGTTGCGCGTGGTCTGGGCCTTGGGCGTCACGATGGCGATTTTCTGGCCCAGAAAAGAGTTGAGCAGGGTGGATTTTCCCGCGTTTGGCGGTCCCATGATGGCGACCCAGCCACACCTGTAGGCGGATGATGTCATGTTCGTTCCTTGTCTGTAATGATGCCGCCTTAAAGCGACGGGCTATCATAGCAGAAAACACGGCAAGCTACCAAGGGGATTGGTAGCGCCTCAATTTGCTTGATACTTCGTCAGGATCGTCTCGCGCGAAGCCCTGTATGT
>JAJBSY010000003.1 GCA_020861205.1 Deltaproteobacteria bacterium
GCATCATCCAGTCCAGCGCGGAATTGCTCCTCTCGCGGCCGTCCGGCGCGGACCCGGTAACGGGTAAAATTTTGCGGGCCATTTTTGACGAAGCGCGCCGCCTGTCCCAGACCGTCAGCGATTTTCTCGATTACGCGCGCCCCCGCCAGCCGCAGCAGGATTTGGTGGATTTGTCGAAGACGGCCCGTGACGTGCTGGCGTTTCTGGAGCCGGAGCTGGCTTCGCGGGAAATTTCGGTCATCATGCGCTTTACCCCGGACAAGCCGGGAGACGAGGGGCTCTTCACGCTCGGCGACAAGGATCTTTTGTACCGGGCCATTTATAATGTTCTGGTCAACAGTATGCAGGCCATGGACAGGGACGGAACCATCACCATCACCGGAAGGCCGTTGAACGGCTCCAAAAACAGGGACATGGTTGAATTGGCCGTAGCCGATTCCGGCCCGGGATTTCCCACGGACAACCGGGAACGGATATTGGACCCCTTTGTGACGACCAAGGACGGGGGCACGGGGTTGGGGCTCCCCATCGTCAACAACATCATCACCAGCCACGGCGGGTCCATGAGGCTGGAGGACGCCCCGGAAGGCGGCGCGCTGGTGCGCATGATCCTGCCCGCCGCGGATCTCTCCTGAACAACACGCAGCATAGCGGCGGGACCATATGAACGATCAACAGACGCACATCCTTATTATCGACGACGAGAAGAACTATCTTCTGGTGCTGGAAACCCTGCTCTCTGACGCCGGGTATACGGTCACGGCCCTGAATGATCCGGAAAGCGCCCTGACGTTTCTCGAGGATTCGGAAGTGGACGTCGTGGTTACGGACATGAAGATGCCCAAGATCAGCGGCCGCGAGGTGCTTGAGCACGTTCGCAAGAACTATCCGCATGTCCCGGTCCTGATCATGACGGCGTTCGGGTCCATCGAAAGCGCGGTCGAAGTGATGAAATTCGGCGCGTTCGATTACATTACCAAGCCTTTTTCCAACGACGAGCTTCTGCTCTCCCTGCAAAATGCCTCCGAGCTGTCCCGCGTGCACCGCCGTTATCAACTGCTTCATGAAAACCTGGAAGAACGGTACGGGCTGCACCAGATTATCGGCCGGAGCAAGGGCATCCGTTCCGTTTTGACCATGGTGGACCGGGCGGCGCCCAGCAAAAGTTCGGTGCTGATAACGGGCGAATCCGGCACGGGGAAGGAGCTTGTCGCGCGGGCCATCCATTTCGCCTCTCCCCGCAAGGACGGGCCTTTCGTGAGCGTCAACTGCATGGCGCTCAACCCCGGCGTGCTGGAAAGCGAGCTGTTCGGGCACGAAAAGGGTTCGTTCACCGGGGCGGTAGCCTTGCGGCGGGGCCGGTTCGAGCTGGCCGACGGGGGCACCCTGTTCCTGGACGAGATTGGCGAACTGTCCCACGACCTGCAGGTGAAGCTCCTGCGTGTTTTGCAGGAACGGAAGTTCGAGCGGGTCGGCGGTTCCGAGGAAATCGAGGTGGATATCAGAATCGTCACGGCCACCAACAAGGATTTGCAGGCCGAGGTGGAGGCGGGCAATTTCCGCGAGGATCTTTACTACCGTCTGAACGTCGTGCACCTTGTGCTGCCGCCTCTGCGCGAGCGGCGGGAAGATATCCCGCTCCTCGTCGCGCATTTCGTGGAGACGATGGTCCGTGAAAACGGCCTGACTCCCAAAGTCTTCACGCCGGAAGCCCTGGATTTTCTCTGCGGCTACGAATGGCCGGGCAATATCCGGCAACTGGAGAACCTGGTGGAGCGGTGCATGGTTATGGCGCCGAGCGATTCCATCGACGTGCAGGATCTGCCCCAGGAAATTCGCGACGAGGAAACCCAGCTCAAAAGCGCGGTTGACCTTCTGCCGGTCGAGCTTAATCTCGCGGACACCATGGATAAGCTGGAAGCCGCCCTCGTGCGGCGCGCGCTTGCCAGGGCGGACTTCGTTCAGGTGAAAGCCGCGGAGCTTCTCGGCATTTCGAAAAGCCTGCTGCAATACAAGTTGCGCAAATACGGCATAACCGGTCATTGAACCCTGCATTGCATCAGGATACGGGATTATGTTTTTTGATGAACTCACCATGGGGCAGACCTTTCCCATCCGGCCCGTCCGCATAACGGAAGAGGCCATCCACGCCTTCGCCCTCGCCTACGACCCCCTGCCGGTCCACCTGGATGCGGCCTACGCGGAAGAAACACCGTTTAAGAAGATCATCGCTCCCGGCGTGATGTCGTTTATGGCCGTCTGGGCGGAGTTTTTGAAAACCAACGGCTGGGGCTCGAATTTTATCGCGGGGAAAAATACCAAGATAGAATGGCTCGCGCCCGTATACGCGGGGGATGTGCTGCACGGCGAGGGACGCATTCTGGAGCGTTTGCCGCATAAGCCCGGCAGCGGGGTCGTGTTCCTCGGGATCGAAATTCACAACCAGCACGCCGTAAAGGTCATTTACGACACCACCGAGCTGATTCTCAAGGCACGGCCCGCGGCCGGCGCGTAACGATTTTCGCGAATATCAAAGGGTTTCGAGGTGCGGCCTGATGGCCTCGGGGTGGACCAGGCTTGAGATCATCAGCAAGGCGATCTGCTTTTCATACCGGTCGGGCGACCAGCCGCGCCTGATGACGAAAAGATAATACAATTCCCGGCTGCCCAGTGCCCAGAGAATGTCGCGCACGGCTTCCCGGTCGAGATGGGGGAGCAGTTTGCCGCTTGCGAGCAGGGTCTCGACAAGGGGCGCCTGTTTCTCAAGCCGCAATTCGGAGAGTTCGCGCTCCAACTGTGCCAACTGGGGGGAAACCATGCTCGCCCCGTAAACGGCGGTAAAGGTGGGGGCATTGCCTTCGTAGATGTTCCGGATAAGATGCGCCGCGCCTCGGAGTATGACCACCGGGTCGGTGCTGCTTTCCAGCTGTTTGATGGTGTCAACGTTGCGGTCGTCGCTGATGACCCGGTCCTCGATCGCGGCCATGATGATGCCGGCCTTCGAAGAGAACACGGCATAAACCGTCTGGGTGGATACGCCGGCTTTTTCCGCGACCTCCGCCACGGTCATGCCCGCGAACCCTTTTTGGATGAGCAGCGCCTCGGCCGCGTCCATAATGCGGTTCCGGGTGGCCGTGGCCTGCTGTTCCCGCGCGGGAGACGTGTATTTGCGGTTTTTTTGCCCATTCATGTTGACATTGCGCCCTGTGTTCTTTAAAGTTTGCATTTCGTTAGAGCAAACTCTAGCGAAGTGCAAGCTCTTTTTTCGCCGTGCGGAACATTTTTATAGAGAAGACGATTACAGGAGACGGTTCCTCGGCTTTTCGGTATGGTGTGGTGTTTTTGATTGTTTTTTATCCGCGCGGGCGGTAAGAGTTCTGGTCCGTGAGACCCGGGCTTTCCCGGAACCGCGTACTTGCCCATGATACTCACGCCGTGAGACCGCGTGCGCGCGCGTCTGGCGGTGCTCGTATTTTAAGCGTAAACCTGCTCAACAGAGGTGACTCCATGCGTATCCACAAGCGATACACCGTATTCCTGGCCGCTGCCAGCATCGTGTCCGTTTTGGTTCTGGCCGGCTGCGACAGAGGGGCGCAGCAGATGCAACTGCCGGCGCCGGAAGTGACCTACATCACGATCAAAACCGAGCGGGTGGAGCTGACGACGGAACTCACCGGACGCACCTCGGCGCTCGAGGTGGCCGAAGTCCGCCCCCAGGTGACGGGTATTATCCAGAAAAGGCTGTTCACCGAGGGGCAGGAAGTCAAGGAAGGGCAGCAGCTCTACCAGATCGACCCCGCGCTGTACGAGGCGGCGCTTTCCGAAGCCAAGGCCTCGCTCGTCCGCGCCGAGGCCAACCTCAAGGCGGCCCAGTTCCTTGCCAACCGCCATTCGCAAGCCGTGAAGGTCAATGCCGTCAGCAAGCAGGAATACGACAACGCCATCGCCGGGATGAACCAGTCCCGCGCGGAGGTCGTCGCGGCCAAGGCGGCCGTGGAAACGGCGACCATCAATATGCGGTACACCAAGGTCTACGCGCCCATTTCGGGCCATATCGGCATTTCGTCGGTCACGCCCGGGGCCCTTGTCACGGCCAACCAGCCGCAGGCGCTGGCGACCATCCAGCGGCTTGACCAGATGTACGTGGATCTCACCCAGTCCAGTTCCTCGATTCTGCGACTCAAGCGCGCGCTCATGGAAGGGCGGCTCGCATCGGCCGGCGCCGGCGCGGCCAAGGTCAGGCTCGAGCTTGAAGACGGCCAGGAATACGACATTGAAGGCACCCTGGAACTCGCGGACATCACCGTGGACACGGGCACCGGCGCCATAACGGTGCGGGCCAAGTTCGACAACCCCCTTCGGGAGATCACCCCCGGCAGGAAAGACCGCATCCTGTTCCCCGGCATGTTCGTGCGGGCCATCCTCCAGGAAGCTGTGAACGAGAACGGCATCCTGGTGCCGCAACGCGCCGTGGGCCGCGACACCATGGGCCGCGCGACAGTTTACTGCGTTTCCGATGAGGGGAAGGTCGTCGAGGAAGTTGTAGATGTGGAAAGAAGCATCGGGCAGAACTACCTCATCCGGGCGGGCCTGAAGCCCGGAGACAAGGTAATTCTTGACGGCAGGGTCAAGGTGCGTCCGGGCATCGAGGTCAAGAGCAGCCCGTACGAACCCGGGAAGGAATCCCCGGAAAAAGCTTCCGCGCCAGCTAATTAACGGCAGAAAAGGAACGGTACATGGCCCACTTTTTTATCGACAGGCCCATCTTCGCATGGGTTATCGCCATACTCATCATGCTGTTCGGGGTGCTGGCAATCAACACGCTGCCCATATCGCAGTACCCGAACATCGCGCCGCCGGAAGTGACCATCACGGCCGTGTATCCCGGCGCGTCGGCCAAAACCATTGAAGATACGGTCGTTCAGGTTATCGAACAAAAGCTCAAGGGTATCGATAACCTGAGCTACATGTATTCGACGAGCGATTCCTCGGGCCGCGGCGAAATAACCCTTTCCTTCGAAGCCGGAACCCACCCGGACATCGCCCAGGTGCAGGTGCAGAACAAGCTGCAGCTCGCAACGCCCCTTTTGCCGGAAATGGTGCAGCGCCAGGGCGTTACGGTCATGAAATCCACCCGCAACTTCCTGATGGTCGTCGGGTTTTATTCCGAAGACGGCAGCATGTCGGAATACGACATCGCGGACTATGTTTCGAGCTACATCCAGGACCCCATCAGCCGCGTGCGCGGGGTGGGCGACATGTTCGTGTTCGGCTCGCAGTATGCCATGGGGGTTTGGATCGACGTGCCCACGCTGGAAAAATACCAGGTGACCGTAACCGACATCGCCAACGCCATTCAAAGCCAGAACGCGCAGATCCCGGGCGGTCAGATAGGCGGCGCGCCGGCTGTTCCCGGCCAGCCCATCAACTTCACGGTCATCGCGATGAACCGGCTGCAAACCATTGAACAGTTCAACGAAATTCTGGTCAAGGTCCGGCCGGACGGTTCCAAGGTTCTTCTCAAAGATGTCGCCCACATGGAACTGTCCGGGGAGAACATCATCGCCAGGGCCCGGTATAACCGGATGCCCAGCTCGGGCCTCGGGCTTAAGCTTGCCAGCGGCGCCAACGCCCTGGATACGGCGGCGGCGGTCAAGGAAGAGGTGGAAAAGCTTTCGCAGTTTTTCCCCAAGGGCCTCAAGGT
>JAJBSY010000066.1 GCA_020861205.1 Deltaproteobacteria bacterium
CTCATGGTCGGGCGTGTTCAGCCAGTCCAGGAGTTCCGGCGGCAATTCGTCCGATTCAAACGCCATCTCCTTGAAAAATTCAAGGAACACGCGATCGAATTTATCATAATCGACTTCGCTTTTTACCAGCACGGAACGGGCAAGGTAGTAAAACTGCGTGAACCCGGCATTGGAAAGCCCCTTGTCCATGGCTTCGACCAGCGTCAGCCATTCGCTGAGAGAGACATCCAACCCCCTGGCGCGGAGCAGATAAAAGAAAGACCCGAACATGTTACCGCGAATGCGCCTGGACGACGGCCAGGTCTTCATTCTTCTTCAGCAACACGCCGACAAAAGGCAGGTCCTTAGCTATCTTCGATATGTCGATACCGCTCAGGGTAAGCGCCTGCACCCAATCCAGGAGTTCCGAGGTGCTGGGTTTTTTCTGAATGGCATACATGTCCCGCAACTGGTAAAAAGCGTCGATGGCTTGAGAGAGCAAGTGATCTTCCACCTCGGGAAAATGCACCCGCACGATCTCTTCCATCAGAGCCTGATCCGGAAATTCTATGTAATGGAAAATGCAACGCCGCAAGAACGCATCCGGCAGCTCTTTTTCGGCGTTGGACGTGATGATGACCACCGGCCGGTTCTTCGCCTTCACCGTTTCCTTGGTTTCCGGGATATAAAACTCCATCTGATCCAATTCCCACAACAGGTCGTTGGGAAATTCCAGGTCAGCCTTGTCTATCTCGTCGATCAGCAAAATAACCTGCTCGTCCCTGCTGAAGGCTTCCCCGAGCTTGCCGAGCTTGATATATTTCGCGATATCGTCCACCCCGTGGCTGCCGAACTGGCTGTCATACAGCCGCTGCACGGCATCGTAGACATACAGCCCGTCCTGGGCTTTTGTCGTGGACTTTATGCTCCAGATGAGCAACTCCCTGCCGAGCGCCGTCGCTATCGACTGGGCCAGCATGGTTTTCCCGGTGCCTGGTTCGCCCTTTATCAGAAGAGGTTTTTGCAGGGCCATGGCGATATTGACCGAATTGACGAGTTCAGGCGAAGCCACATAATCCGCGCTGCCGCGAAATACCGTTTTTTTACCGGTGTCCGTTTTTGTGCTCACAGTGGTATCCATGGAGTTGATGTTGCAGAATGGCCCGTCATAGAAAGTTTTCCACACACTTGTCAATGCCGGGCAGGAATCAGCAGGGCCTTACTTTGCTTGATGCGTCGGGAGGCTTGTGTACGCGAAGCTCGTATATGTCTTGATACTCTTCGTTCCGCGCGGAATTCGCCTACCTGTCTGACGAATTGCGGCACCATCCGGAAATCACCGGGGAACGACGAATTGCATTGACAGCCGCGTGGCTATCCGGTACACAGGGAAAAAACGTAAGGAAGCCCAATGTACCAGGCATTCGCATACACCTATTATTATTACCCGGACCATATAGCGCACCCGGGCCTTTTGCGTCGCGCCTGATCAAACGAACATACGTATATCAGACCGCCGTCCCCCGGGCCGGCGGTCTTTTTTTGTCCCTCACAAGGAGTCTCACATGGTTTTGCACACGCTCTCGCTTTTTGACGGAATCACCCTCACGGGCCTCTGCTCTTTGGGGGCTGCCCTGCTCTTCTCCTTCACCCGCCTGCTCATGGGGCTGGCAAAGAACAAGGCGTAATCATGGTCGCAACACTCGGTAACGCGCTTATCTGGATCGTCTACATCGGCGTTTTTATTTTCCTGGCCCGCAAGGGGCGCGGACACGATGCCGCCCTCTCGGGACGCGTGGGGTTTTCCGTTCAGGCGTTCGCGTACGTCGCCACGTATATTTCGGCCGTGGCCCTGGTCGGGTTCGGCGGCCTCGCCCACGCTTACGGGATGCAGATGCTCCTGGTAGCAGCCGGTAACGTCTGGCTGGGGACCTGGGTTGTTTACCGGTTTCTGGCATGGCCCACCCGGGTATGGCAACAGCACCTCGGCGTCCGCAGTCCCGCGACCCTTATCGGCACGGGCCATAATTCCCCTGCGCTCGCCAAGGCCCTGGCCTTGCTCTTCGCCCTGTTTCTCAGCGTCTACGCCTCCGCCGTTATCAAGGGTGCGGCCCTGCTTTTGGGACAAATAGTTCCCCTCCCGTTGTGGAGCCTCATCTGGGGCATCGCCGTCGTCGTCGGGTTTTGCGTCTGCGTCGGCGGGCTGCGCGGCGTTTTGTACACGGAAGCCATGCAGGGCGCCATCATGCTGGCGGGCATCCTGATGATCGTGGGCGCCGTGCTGGTCAAAACCGGCGGTCCGCTCCAGGGACTTTCCGACCTGGCCCTCCTGCCGCCAACCCGGCTGGCCACCAACGGATTCGTCTCACTGTCCGGGGGCGGCGCCGGGCTTTTCATCCTGTCCCTCGTCGTGGTCACTTCCGTGGCTGTCTGGGCGCAACCGCAAATGATACAGCGCCACTTCGCCCTGGCTTCCAGGACGCAGGCCAGGCGCGTCGCGCCTCTCGCCATGCTGATATTGACGGTTCTCGTCGGCGGCACCTATTTCGCGGCCGCTCTGTCCCGCCTGATTCTGCCGGACGTCGCCAACCCCGACGCCGTCATGCCGCTCCTGGTTCGCCAAATTCTGCCCGGCGCGGGGCTGCACCTGTTCGTCCTCGCCATCGTCTCCGCCTCCCTTTCCACGACGACGGCTCTCTTCCATATAGCTTCCCTCGCGATCGCCGAAGACGTTCCGGCCCGCAAAAGCACGCCGCGCACTTGGCGGCTGGGTGTGGCACTGTGTGTTCTCATCAGCGCGCTTTGCGCCCAGGCCGACGGTAGCCTTATCGCCATTCTGTGTACCACGAGCTGGAGCGTCGTCGGTTCGGCCGCCCTGGTGCCCTATATCGCGCTGGTGGTTTTCGGGAAACGCCATGCCCCCGCCGCCTGGAGCAGCGTTGTCGGCGGGCTGTCCACCTGCCTTTTCTGGTACCTGTGCGTCTATGGCCCCACGGCGGCGGTCACCCCTCTTCCCATGCTGGCGGAATCCGCCTTCGGCCAGATACCGCCCTTTTTCGTTGGCGTGCTCTTCGCCGTGGCCGGCTGGGGAGCCGGCATCGCGGTTTCATGGGTTCCGCTTCCAAGACGCTTGCCGCAATAACGCAAAAGGGCGCCCCCATCCGAGGGCGCCCTTCCCCTTCCCGAGCGGGAAGCTTAAATGGCCTTGGACGTAGCCATCATGTAGATTTCATGCGGGTCGAGAATCAGGATGACGCTGCCGTCACCCATAATGGTCGCGCCGGAAATGCCTTTCAGGTCGCCAAGATAGGCGCTCAACGGTTTGATCACGATTTCCTGGCGTTCAAGCAGACGGTCCACCACCAGCCCGAGGCGCCTGTCGTTGTCGTGGATAACCACGACGGACAGGACTTCCTGCTGGTCCATATGGCTGGGCAGGCCGAGCATCTCGGAAAGGCTGATGATGCCGAGCACCTCGCCCCGAAGGGTGACGGCCTTCCTGCCCTTGACGTCCGTGAGCCTGTGCGCCTCTATCTTGGTCGTCTCGGAAACCGCGTCCAACGGGATGGCGAACATGGCGTCGTCCACGGTGATCATCAACGCGTCGATGATCGCGAGCGTCAGCGGCAGCGAAAGGGTGAACTTGGTTCCCTTGCCGACTTCCGAGGCTATGCTCACGGTGCCCTTGAGGCTCTTGATATTCGTGCGCACAACGTCCATGCCGACACCCCGGCCGGAAATATCCGTGATGACTTCCGCCGAGGAAAAACCGGGAGCGAAAATCAGCTCGCGTGCCTCCCGGTCATCCAGGGCCTTGGCTTCTTCCGGGGAGATGATGCCCTTACGGATGGCAACCTCGCGCATTTTTTCCGGGTCAATGCCCTTGCCGTCGTCCTCGATTTCGATGGCCACGGAGTTGCCCTTGTGATACGCCCGCAGCCAGACCCTGCCTTTGGGATCCTTGCCGGCCGCGCGGCGGACGGATTCCTCTTCGACCCCGTGGTCCACGGAGTTCCGGATAAGGTGGACGAGCGGATCGCCGATGCCCTCCACGACGCTCTTGTCCAGTTCCGTTTCCTCGCCTTCCATGATGAGGTCCACCTCTTTGCCGCTCTTACGCGAGAGGTCGCGCACCAAGCGCGGGAAACGGGAAAACACGGAGGCTACCGGCACCATGCGCACCTTCATGATCGTGTCCTGCAAATCGTCGGATATGCGGGCCATGGCGTACGTCGTTTCGGAGATATCCTGCGCGATGCGCGAAACGTCCTGGCCGCCGCTGTCTTCCAACTGCCTGGCGATCATGGAATACCGGTTCCGGTTGATAATGAGTTCGCCGATGAGCTCCATGAGCCGGTCAAGTTTTTCATGATCGACACGGATGGTGGACGAGGACTTGGAGTGCGCGTCGCCACCCCCTGCCGCCGGTTTCGCGGAAGCCGGAACTGCCGGCTTCGCGGCGGGAGCCGCCGGTTCGGAATGGGCCGGGTTCGCCGCGGGAGCCGGAGCGGGCGCGGCAACCGTTTTTTCAGGCGCGGCAACCGGGGCTTTTTCCTGGGGTTTCTCCGCCTTGTCCGCGACGGTTTTATCCTCCGCTTTCTCTGCGGCCGGGGCGGGCGCGGCCGGTTCGGCCACGGGCTCGGCCCGCGCTTCGCCTTCCTCGCTCTTGGCTCCTTCCTTCTCCTTGACGGCGGCGGCTATCATATCGCCTATGATCGCGCATTCCTGGTCGAGGAGGTCGACCATCAAAGAAAAATCAAGCCCGCTTGTACGGCCCTGATCAACGATTCCGGCCGTCCGTTGCGCGTAAACCTTGATTTCGTCAAAGCCCATGAAACCGGCGCTGTTTTGCACGCTGACAAGACTGCGGTACAAACCGTCGATGAAGTCCTTGTTGGTCCCGTCTTCGCGCAACGCCTTCAAGGCGATATTGATGTTGTTCCGCTGCTGGGAGACGGTATCCTTGAAAATGGCGAGGTCTTCATCAACCTCCGCGCCGGGTTCCCCGGAGCCGGATTCTTCCGCCGCCCCGCCGCGCAGGCTGTCCGGCAGCTCAATGGCCCCACCGGCCACGGCCTGGCTGAGCTTGTCGAGCAATTCGCCGATCTCGAAAGGCGTGACCTTGCCGTCCGGCAAATTGATGCTGGCGATCAACGCGTCCAGGACGTCCACCACGAGCAGCAACAAATCCACGAGATCCCGGGTGACTTCCTTTTCTCCATGACGGACGGAGTTGAGCAAGGTCTCCGCCTCGTGCGTCACCTGGTTCATCTCCTGAAAGCCGATGATCCCGGAATTCCCCTTGAGGTTGTGGAAGAACCGGAACAGATCGTTGACCATGGAATTCTGGTCGGGATGCTTCTCAAGCTCCAGAAGGCCCGCGCCGAGACTGGACGTATTTTCTCTCGCTTCTTCAATGAAATCCTTGAGATGCGCTTCGCCAAAGGCGGTAAGCGCATACGGTTCCCCCTTCGCGCGGGCCGCGATCCATTCACCGGCCGAGGCGAATTGTTTTCGTCCGCTCTCTTCCTTTGGCTCGGGTGTCGCTTCGGAAGGCGTGGGTGGCTCGTCCTTCCCCGAGGCGGATTCGGAAACCGGCTCGGCTTCTCGGGCGGGTTCGGCGGCGGGAGCCGGGGCGGCGGCTTCCTCCGGCACGGGAGGCTCATCCGGCGCGGCGGCGGGAGCGGCGGGAGCGGGAACGGCTCCCGCCATT
>JAJBSY010000393.1 GCA_020861205.1 Deltaproteobacteria bacterium
AACGTACACAGGCTCGGTATCCCCGACCACGGTGAGGGAAACATCCCGGCAGAACAGGATATTGTCTATCTTTCTGCCGTCCCGGGCGCTGTGAAAATACACACCGCCTTCCAGAAGAACATACGAGAGCGGCACGCCGTACGGCAACCCGTCGGCGCCCACGGTAACCAGGAAGCCGTATTCGCCTTTTTCAAGCAGTTCCCAGGCGGCGGCAGCGGGCAGGGCCCTGTCCTTGCGCCGCATGGGGCGCGCGGTCATCCTCCCGTATTCCCGGCATACCGGCGCGCGAAGCATATCGCCGGGGAATGCCGCGTCATCCGGATACACGGCGTCCAGGATGACGCCGTGCGGGCCCGTTGGGTACCGTTGCAAAATAGTCGCCAGGGATATGGCGTCAAGGCGGCTCTGCACGTCATGCGAGACGCCTTTCCAGATTTCCCGGATGCCGCATCCCGATTGGTTGGGACAATCGTTGGATTTGTCGCCGCAGCAGACGGCGAATTCCACCCCGTCATCGAACAGGGCGACGAGCCGGCCCAGGCTGATGGTTTCAAGCGGCGCAACCAGGGCGATGCCGCCCTTGGCCCCGACGGTTCCCGCGGTGATACCCGCGCGGCGCAGGATCGTATGGATGTTCTCCACCGTGCGGAGCGTCATGCCGGTTTTTTCCGCGAGAAAGGCGGTCGCGACGGGGCCCGGCATACCGTTCAGTTCGAACAGCACCCTGATCGCATACCGGGTATTGGCCGAAAGTCTCATGGCTCCTCACGAGTACACATGAATGCTGCCTTGGGCGGAAGGCAGGTACGTGACGCCCAGCCAGGTGATCATGAGCAGGACGAAGGCGACCGGCAAGGCCCAGAGGGTGAACTTCGGGTGCGCCCGCCTGAGCCGCATGTGGATATAGACCAGATAGGCTGCGCCCGTGATAAAGGCCCAGGTTTCTTTGGGATCCCAGGACCAGTAATGTCCCCAGGCCTCCTTGGCCCAGAGCGCCCCGGAAAGCATACCGAGAGCGAGAAAGCCGAACCCGATGTATACGATGTTATCCATGAACGCGTATAAATGGCGGTCCGTATGGCCGCGCGCCATGTTCCGGAGTTGCAGGCCCGAGGCGATGGTGGCGACGCCGAGCATGGCGTAGGAGAGTATGTACACGGTTACGTGCGGCACGAAGTAATAGCTTTGCAGCGCGGGCATGAGCGCTTTGGAATGGATCTCCGGTTTGAAGAGATTCACGCCGATGAAGACCGAAGCCACGACGGCGGAAAAGAGCAGAAGCCAGGGATATTTCCAATGCCTGTAAGTGAGATACCCGATCAGGGCGAGGAAGAAGGAATACCAGAGGCGGGTTTCCCCCATGGTCCTTAGCGGCGGCCGCTCAAGGCCGATCCACAGTCCCGCGATGAAAACGGCGAACAGAATAATTCCCGTGATCATAAGGCCGTTGACTATCCATGGCTTTTTGTCGCGAAGGGCGGCCAAGCCCGCGAAAATCCAGCAAAGGGCGGCGGGAAGCGCAAGGCAGATAAAATTATCCCAGGTCATTGGTCTTCCCGCCGTTTACCCGTTCCCGCCCAGATGAGCCATACCGATCCCGCGATCATCAGAAAGATTCCGGCATAGGCCGGCCACAGCCATGCGTCCCGAACCAGTTCGATGCCGCTGTACGCGGACATTTTACCGGCCTGGTTGTCATAGCCGTACTGGTAAAGCATCCACGGGCCGAGGGAGAGCGGTTTGTTCACTTCCAGGCGGGCGTCCTTTTTCATCCCTTCCTTGGTCAGAACGGTGATATCCGAAACGAACCGTTTGGGTTCGGGCTGGGTCATGACCACGGTTAGCTCGCCATCCAGGGGCAGCCCGGAGAAAAATTCCGGAATCGTCCCTCCGCCGCAGACCCAGCCGGTTTTTGTCGCGCCGGTTCGCGTGTTTGTGACGGTCACCCGCGCGGCCGGGGTTGACGCGGGCATGGGGGAGGCTTTGTAACCGTCTCCGCCGCGCACGGCCTCATGGATGTATTCATCCAGAACAACCGTCCAGTCCCCCAAGGCGCCGGTGGGACGCTTCGGATCAATCTGGAAGTAGAAGGGCCTGTCTTCGGGCTGGGGTTTGCCGTTTTCCCGGTTGATGATCACCAGCTTGGGCGGGTATTCCTCCATGGAAAAGTCATGCAGCCGGACGGCGATGGGCAGTTCGAACACATCGTTGTTCCGGCTGTAGACCCGCCATTCGACTTCCCCCTCGCGCACGTACATGACGAACCGCTGCATGTCCGTGGCGCCGAGCCCGGCCGCCAAAAGAAGGATCCACAAGCCAAGATGGTTGCAGTAAAAACCGATGTCTTTTTTCCGAAAGGCCGCAAGCCTGCGCATGATGACAAGCCCGAGCGAGACGAGCGTCAGCGCGTAGAGCAGCACAAAGGGCCAGGAAGCGGTGACCATCGAGAAACCGAGGTCGGAAAAAAGATTGTGCGCGTGTGGGTCAACCCTGGCGGCCTGGGGGGTGAGTCCCATAACCAGGCTGAAACAGAGCAGGGCGGCCATGAGGCTGACGCAGAAGGGGATTCCCGAAAGCCAGAGAATAACGGCGTTTTTTCGCGCAAGAGCGCACAGGGCCAGAAGGAGCGCGAGGCCGCCTGCCGCGATGGCGTTCGCGGGATAATGAAGCAGAAAAAAATTGAAGTGCCCGAGCGTCAGTTGCAGGGCGAACCCCGCGACCAGAACGCCGCAGACCAGAAGCGCGCTTTCTTTATACTGCCAGGGCGGCTGCCAGAGAGGCCTTTTTTGTTGTTTCATGGTACACCAAGCGTGGAAAAAGCGCCCGCGACGGTCGTCCGGGCGCTTTTCCGGCAGGCTTATCATGCGTTCTACAACCGGCCGGCCTGCTTGGCTTCACTCAGCCATTGGGGCACCACGGTCTTTATCCACTGTTCCTTATCATTGGTCAGCTTGTTCATGTCCAGTCCTATGTAGGCCTGGGCTTTGGCTTTGGTGGTAAGGTCCGGCATGGCCGTCTCGGTGACGCCATGGGTAAAGAGAATTTTCTGCAATTCGATCTGGGCCAGCAGGCTCTTGTCCAGGCTGTGGGCCAGGATGCGCTGCGTCTCAACCGGCGCGTGGAAGGACGCGCCGTGGGAGGCCACGCCGAAATCCCAGCGCCACTGGGCCTGGCGGATCAGTTTTTGCGCATCGGCCATCTCTTCCTTGGAAGCGCCGGCGTCCCAGGCGGCTTTGGCCAGGATGTGGGCCTTTGACAGCTCGGCTTCGACGCGGTTGCGGATTTCCAGCACTTTATCCTGGTTGTCGTAGACATATTTTTTCAGGTTCTCTTCCGAATCCCGATGGCAGGTCTGGCAGGTGGAAGCCACGTTTTTGAGCGGGCTCATGACCTGGTGACTGGAATACTTGATGCCGCCTTCGGAGACATAGGGCATGTGGCAGTCGGCGCAAGCGAGGCCGCGCTGGCCGTGGGTGCCGAGCAGGAATATCTCGTAATCCGGGTGCTGGGCTTTCAGCATGGGAGTTTTGGAAAGCGCGTGCGTCCAGTCGGAGAATCCGACGTTGTCGTAATACTCTTCCATGGCTTCGACGGTCATGCCTTTATCCCAAGGGAACGTCAGGTATTTGCCGTCGCCCTTGAAGTAGTATTCCACATGGCACTGGGCGCAGACGAGAGTCCGCATTTCCTGTGGCGAGGCTTCGGAAATATCCTTGCCCTGCCGCTTGAAGGCCTCGATCAAGGCGGGGCGGGTGATCGTCAGGTTCATGGTTTGGGGGTCGTGGCAGTCGGCGCAGCCCAGCGGGTTGACGACTTCGTTACCCCACGCGCTCCATTTGGCCTTGTAGAATTCCTCAATACCCTTTTCCTGCATCAGCCGGGGTACGTCCGGGCTTTTACAGGTCCAGCAGGTGCCGGGCTGCAGGTCGCCCTCGCCGTTGACGGGCGTGCCTGTACGGAGCGTGGCGCGCATATCGTCGAGGGTATACGCGTGGCCGCGTGGCGCTGAATAATCCCGGGAGAAGGCGTACCCGGCCCAGAGCACGACCATGGCGGGGCGGGATTCAAGCACATCTTCCGGAACGTTGCCCAGATGCTTGCTGTGAAAGTCCATTTCCCGGGTTTTCTTCCAGGTCTCATACTCCCGTGGGTAGTTCAGCCCCCATTGCTCGTTGTGAGGATTGATGCCCGTGATTTCAATTTTCTTATTGTTGTAAATGGTGGCGATTTCGGCCCGGCGCTCGGTAATGGAGGCAGCCAGAAGCCCGAGCAGGAACACGGCGACCATGGCAATGCCAAAGACGGCCCAGCCGAGCATCGGTTTTTCCTTGACGGTCTCCGCGCAGGACAGGGGAATGTTTTTGCATTTTTCCAGAAGTTTCATAGGCGCCCTTCCATGGTTTGTTCTATCGCATTGCTTTCTTGAGCCAGTCCGGCACCGGTGACGCGGGCAGCGGCACGATGGCGTTCGGCGCCGACGCCAGGTTGCTGATCCGGGTGTGCGGCACGTCCCTGTGGCAGTCCCAGCAGGCCTTTTCCCGGCCGCTCTTCACATCGGCATAGCGCACCATGCCCGTTTTCACGAACTCGGTGTTAAGCTGGGTGTGGCACCGGATGCAGTTTTGCAGGATGACCCTGTTGCTCCCGTCGCGGGGGCGGATGACTTGCGGCTCGGCCCGGAGGGTGAACATGGCCGCATGGTACAGGCCGTCCTGGGCCTTGAACGCGTATCCGGCCAGAAAACCTTCGGGCACGTGGCAGTCGTTGCAGGTCGCCCAATTGGCGTGGGAGCTGTGGTTCCAGGACTGGTAGTAGGGTGCCATGATGTGGCAGTTGACGCAGGCGGACGGATCGTCCGAAAGATAGGAAAACGCTCGCGACATATGGAGCGTATACCCGCCGAGACCGGCGGCGATGCCTCCCAGGAGGAACAGGGGCAAAACGAATTGCGAGGGAATTGGGTTCAGGATTCGGCGCATGAGGCAGGGCGCCCAGGAGCGAAATTCGAAAATAAAAATCCCGGCATTCACAACCGCCATGGCCGCATAAAACAGGACGGCAAGAACCATGCGCTGCAATATATGCGAGAAACATCGGAAAAGTTTTGCCATAATCGTTACCGGGATAAGCTTTCCTGGCTGCGGGTAACCTTTGTCGATCGGGAGCACTTTTCGAAATCCGCGTCGGACGATGTGGACGATCCTTTTTTGCGCGCGCCGCCAACGGATTTGCTTTCCATATGGAAAATACTATATTCGGATTATTACGTCTGTTGCATTTGCAACGAAGGAGGCCGTATGTCGCTCGCGGTCCTGGAAAATAACCCGCTCTTTGCCGGTATTGATGCGAACGATTTGCGATCGCTGCTCGTCTGCCTGAAGGCGGTGCGTCGAAAATACACCAAGGGCGAAAGTATTTTCAGGGTCGGCGACAAGGCCGCCCAGGTAGGCGTCGTGATAGGCGGCGGGGCCCGGGTGCTTATGGAGGATGTGGAAGGCCAGCGGACCATATTGTCCCACGCGGGGCCGGGAGACCTGTTCGGCGAAGCGTTCTCCTGCGCGGGGATGGATGCGCTGCCCGTCAGCGTTGTCGCTGCCGAGGCCTCCGAAATCATGATGATCGATTACCGCAAAATAGTGACCACCTGTTCGTCATCTTGCG
>JAJBSY010000170.1 GCA_020861205.1 Deltaproteobacteria bacterium
ACAAGGGCGGGGACGGCTGGCACATGCTCCGGGCTCGCTATGGGGCGCGGTTCGTGCCGGACGATTCGGCCGCGGTGGACAAAAAGGCGCTCTTCGCGGCCATGAGCGGCGATGAAGCTTTCCGGCGCGAAGTCGAACACCTGGTACACCCTCTCGTGTTCCACGACCTGGAAACCTTCTGGCGACACAGCGAGGCCGCTGGGCGCCCTCTTGCCGCCGCCGAAATTCCCCTGGCCCTGGAATCCGGAAGATATGATCCGGCCGCGCGGACCAGGGCCGGGTTGCGGGGCGACCGGCGCGAAATACTGATAGGGGTCTACACGCCCTTTGCCAAACGCCGGGAACGCATGATGCGCACGCGCGGCTGGACCGAGGAAACCGTGGCCCGCATGGAGTCCTGGCAATGGCCGGAAGACAGGAAGGTTAGGGCCGTGGATTTGGTCGTGGACAATTCCGGCAGCCTCGACGACGTGCGCAGGCGATCGCACAATGTCCTGGGCGTCCTGGAATTCCTGCGCGAACAGACCAGGGACCGCCTTGCCGCCGGATTTGCCGCATTTTGGGAAACCGGCGGCGGCAGCGGTTGACGGATCCTGCCAAGAGCGTCCGTATTGCCCGTCACGGAAGAGGTCTTGCCCTTGCGCGAGCTTTCCTCCCGGTACGATAATACGGTCCGCCGTCACAGTGTAAACCGGGCAACAAAACGAGCTTCATAACAAGAAGGAACGGGCGTGCCGGGGAATCGGAATTTTCCGTAAAATGTCCCGAGGACCGCCTCTCCATGAAAATCCCCGGCCAGGCGGAACCGTCCGCCCGGCACGCCCCAAAAGCTTACCGTAACCCCTCCATGACCCGCTTGAGTTCCTGCGCGGTACGGGAAAGATCCTGCACCGCGGCGGAGGACTGGATCATGCCGTCAGTCGTTTCCGCGACCAGCCGGTTTATCTCGTCGATGGCCCGGGTGATTTCCTCGGAAGCCGCGCTCTGCTCCTCGGCCGCCGTCGCGATCGAAGCCACGACATCGGACGTGGTGGATGCCAGGCGCAAAATGCCTTCCAGCGCCTCGCCGGATTCGTTGGCCAGCGAAGCGGCCTCCGCCGCGTTCTTGGCGGCCACGCCGACCTCGGAGATGTTGCTGTTGGCCGAGTGCTGGATCGCCACGATATTGTCGCCGACCTCCTTGGTCGCTTCCATCGTGTTTTCCGCCAGCTTGCGGACCTCGTCGGCAACCACCGCGAAGCCGCGCCCCGCTTCGCCGGCCCGGGCGGCTTCGATGGCGGCGTTCAGGGCGAGCAGGTTCGTCTGGTCCGCGATATCCGAAATGACGTTCATGACGCTCCCGATACTTTCCGCCTGATGCCCCAAAGTCTCCATGTTTTCCTGCAACCGTGTCGCGATGGCGTTGACCTCGTTGATGGCGGCAACAACCTTGTTGACCAGGGTGGTCCCGTTTTCCGCTTGCTGCCGGGTCTCGCTCCCCTGCGCCGACGCATCGGACGCGCTACGGGCCACCTCCGTGACGGTGGAATTCATTTCCGTCATGGCGCTGGCCGTTGCTTCAACGCGTTCCCGCTGAATTTCCGCCCCGCGCGAAACTTCTTCCACCTGGGCGGCAAGTTCTTCGGAGGCAGCCGCCACGCGGTCGGAAATCGCGGTGGCCTGGTTGGCCACTTCGAGCATAATATTCTGCTTTTCCTTGATTTCCGAGATATCCGTCAAGACTTCCAGGCCGCCCACAATCTCGCCGCGCATGTCGGCAAGCGGCAAGGAGGTGGCGGAAACCGCCAGCGTAGTTCCCTCAGGGGTCGTCACGGTCGTTTCCGCCGAGTTGCGCTTGTTTTCCCGGATACTTGATTCAAGCAGCGGCATCTTGCCGCCGAAGGCCTTGAGAACATCCGGCCCGAGCATGGCCTCCCCGGTGGTATTGGAAAAACGCGTACGAAGCTGCGTATCCAGTGTTACGATAGTCACGGGAAGACTGTCGATGCCCCGGGTATACGAATCCGCGATGGCGTTGATGCCCTGGCCCAAATCCCGAAAGCCCCCTTGGAATTCTTCCAGGTCGAGACGATCGCGAAACATGCCCGAGGAAATGTCGTTGGCGATATCATTGCACTGCGTAATCGCGCTTGAAAAAATTTCCGGAATGCGGCGCAAGGCGGTGAACATGGCGCCGATTTCACCCTTTTCCTTGATCGTTACGGAACTGTTGAAGTTGCCCTCGGCTATATCCGTGGCAAAGAGCGATATCTTGCCGAGCGTCCGCACCAGGATGACGATGGTGAAGAGGGCAAACGCCACGCCGATCAACATCCCGACGACGCTGATGACGAGCAGTTGGACTTGCGCCGCTTCATTGCTGGCAAGGGATGCGGCTCCGTTTTCACGCATCAGGCCGTCGGCGATGGCGTGAGTATCGGTTACCACCGTAAAGGTCTCCTGCACGCGGTTTGCCAAATCCTGAACATTCGCCTGGGCGGCTTCTCCTTCTTTCAGCAGCAGTTCAAACCCCTTGGTGACTTCCTGAAAATCCGTCACAGCCTGGAGATGCAAGGCGAGCCCTTCCTCGGTCGTCAGAGACTCGCCGAGGCGAACGAGAGACATGCGGCAATCTTCCAGCTCCTTCAGGATTTTTCCCGCATCCGCGGTATTGAGACTTATGAGAAACGCGGCCAGGCTTTCGCGTACCGATGCGACGTTGTTCAAGACGAGCGTCTGATAGTATAAGGCTTCCGGCCGGGAAACCTTCCGGGCGAAATCGGCCAGAGCCACCAGCTCCTTATCGACCTTTTCCATATTGGGCAGGCAGGCCTCGAGGAATATTTTGTTTATCCGCTCGACGTTGCGCTGGAGGGAGCGAAGCTCCTCGGCCATGGCGTCGAGAAGCTGCCGCGCCTTGGTCATGTTGCTGATCGTGTCTTCCCGCCTTGAGGTTTCCAGCGCATGACCGATGATCGCGTAGCCTTTTTCGACCCGGTCAAGGGCCGCCTTGATCCTTTCCGGCTTCTTGTCCTTCATGTATTGTTCGGCGTAATACACAATCGCGTAAACGTCGGCTTCCAGACCGGTGGCGTCTACGTTTATGTTGGCGAACCGCCGGTAATTCACGTAGTTATTGGATGCGGTTTGCAGCCCGGAGTACCCCCAAAAGGCCATAAACCCGAGCAGAACCAGAAGAACGCCAAAGCCAAGGACAATTCTAATTTTCGTAGTCATGCTGCCTCCATGTAACGGCGAGAATGAAAAGCCAAAACAGTATGGATTTCACCTGCCATGTACACATGGTAACAATAACACAGCTCAATTATTTATCAAACAAATATAAAAAAAAGCGCCCATCATGACGCTTTACAATATTTTTTATATTCTTTGATTGGTATATGCTCTTTTATATCATTTCCCTATGCAGAAAGAAGAGAATATTTCCCCAAGAATATCCTCGGTCGCGGCAAAGCCGGTTATTTCCGCAAGGTTCGCGGCAACGGCGTCCAGCCGTACGCTGAAAAGATCGCAGGCTATCCCGGCTTCAACTTCCAGGCGCAAGGCGTCGGCTTCTTCCAACGCGGCCGACAGCAGACGGGATTGCCTGAGGTTGGGGACGATATCGCCGTGCGCCGGTTCCGAACCGGAGGCGTCGGCGAGTGCCAGCGCCATCCGCCGCACGGTTGCCGCGAGCTCTTCCAACCCCTGGCCGGTCCTGGCGGAGACCAGCGCCACGGGAGAGGCGTAACCGGCGGATTCCGGCGAAAATTCTTTCGCGCCGGGCTCAAGCAAGTCGCATTTATTCCTGACAAGAAGCACCCGGCCGGCGTGCGATTCCAGAAAAGTCCGCTCTTCACGGCTCAACGGAAGCGACGCATCCGTGACTAACAAAACAAGCTCCGCTTCTTCGGCGAGTTCCAGAGCGCGGGCCACGCCCTCCTTCTCGACAGGATCACCGCTTTCCCTGAGCCCGGCGGTATCGGTAATGCGCACCCGCAACCCATCGAGATCAAGCGCTTCTTCTATGAAATCCCTGGTGGTGCCCGGAACGGAGGAAACAATCGCCCTGCTGCGGCCAAGCAGCGCGTTCAGCAAGCTCGACTTGCCCCTATTGACACGCCCGGCCAGAATCACCGAAACGCCCTCGCGCCAATGGCGCGCGCGTTTATACCCGCGCAGCAGGTCGGCGACGCCGGACCGTATCGTGTCCAAATCCGCGAGGAAATCGGCAACATCGAGCGCCTCGGCCTCGTCCTCCGGGAAATCGATGGCGAGGGCGACCCGGGCGCGCAACCGCCCGACCACGGCCCGCAACGCGTCGATGCGCCGCCCGAGAAGGCCGGAAAGTTTCGCCTGGGCGAGGCGCATCCCTTGGCGTGAAGGCGCGGCAATTATTTCCGCCACGGCTTCGGCCTGGGTCAGGTCATACTTCCCGTTGACAAAGGCGCGGTAAGTAAATTCGCCCTTCTCGGCCATCCGCGCGCCGAGCGCGCAGGCCGACGCGAGGACGGCGAGCAGGACGGCCTGGCCACCGTGACAGTGAATTTCCCCCACATCTTCGCCGGTAAAACTCGCCGGGCCGGGCATATAGACGGCAAGCGCCTCGTCAACGGGTTCCGCAAACGCGCCCGCCGTTACGTCGTGAACCCAGCCATGGTGCATATACCGGGGTCTGAAAAGAGGAAGGGTTGCCGCATCGGCGGCCATAAGCCGCCGCAAAATGGCGAGGGAATCCGGACCGCTCAACCGCACGATGCCGATGCCGCCCTGGCCTGGCGGAGTCGCCACGGCCACGATGGTGTCCGCTAAAGGATACTTTTCAGTTTGCATACGGCTTTTTACCCGTTCCGATGCCGGGAGCGCAAGGAACAAGAAATCCGGCGGCAATTGTACGCGCGGCCTGGCCGGCCGCCAAGGCCGATCCGGAAAAGGAGACGTCAGTCCCGAACTCGGCCCAAACGCCGCAAGCGCGTATAGGATTAGGCCTGCGCCTTCCGGCGGGCCACCATGACGCGTTTCATCTCGCCTTCGCCCTTGCTGTGGGTCTGGACCTGGGGATCATCCTGCAACGTGAGGTGGATGACCCGGCGATGATACGAACTCAGAGGCCGGGTGACCTGGGGACGCCCGCCGGCCTTGACCTTTTCCGCCAAACTCAGCGCCAGTTCGCGAAGGCGCTCGTCCTGGCGCTCGCGGTAGTCCCCGGCGTCGATCTGGACCCGCAAAAGGGCGTTCATGCGGTTGGAAAGCATCCGCGTCACGAGATACTGCAGCGAGGCGAGCGTCTGGCCGTCCCGGCCGATGAGCAGCCCCGGATCGTCAACATCCGTCAGGGAGATGCGTACCCGGTCGCTTCCCACTGCCACGGAGACGGTCACATCGCCGAGAAAGGGAGCTGTCAGCCTGGCGACCATCTCCCGCGCGGCGTTTTCCAGTTCCGCGACGTCAAGCTGGTCAAACGGCACCCGGCTGAACTCCTCGCCGTCGGCGTCCAGGTCCCCGGCATCGGCGTCCGGTTGGGCCTCGGCCGCTATCACCTCCCCGGCGTCGTCCGGTTTTACCCGCCGGCCGCCGTCGTTCCGGGTTCGTTCCCGGCGCGGCGATTTGGCGCGTTTGCCGGTCGCGCCGCGGCCT
>JAJBSY010000259.1 GCA_020861205.1 Deltaproteobacteria bacterium
ACCGGGTTTTCCCATGGGTCGGGAAGGCGGGACGACATTTTAGCGGAACGTGCTATCCGGAACAAACACGCCGCTTCAGCGGCTTTGATCCAGGGGGGCTGGCAGACGTCCGTCGGCGTGTCGCCTTTGAAGAAGAGGCGATACACCCGTTCATACCGGGAGCAGAGCTGGGAAGCCCGATTGCGCGAGACACCCCAATCACGCAACCGACAGTAGAAGTGCAGCGGGTTGAGATGGTGTTGCAGATGACATCGGAACGTCACGCGCGGGTGAGGGGCATACTTGATTTGACTCATGCAAAAAACTTAGCAAAAATTGTACCACAGGGTGACCGTGACCGATGTTCGTGTCGACAGTCAACGGCAGAATAGTCTGCGCGGGATTATTTGTCTAGATAATTTCTTCATTGTTATAACGCGCTGTATAATAACAATTTTTTGCGTCAAGAGAGGCGGCTTCAGCATCATTTCCCGTCACCCGGAGATGCCCTGCAAATCGTCACCCCTCGCTGGGGCTATCCGAAGCCATCGGCGGTCCAGCTTTTAGGGGAGGCTGGAGGGAAAAGCCGAGCTTCTTTTTTCGAGACCAAGGCAAGACTTGCCCCACGGCGGAGAGAGTTCCGCACCCGAGCCGGCGCATCGCGACCTGCCCGGTAGGCGCGTCATTGATTCCTGGGACTAACTGCCGGTGGATGTTGTTCCAAATGGCGGCGGTTGCCCGAACGGCCGCGGCCGCGTAGGTTGCCTATGCTGCGCCCGCTCCGGGAACGCCCGCATCTGCGCCCGCGAACGGACTGTCCGCCGGACGGCCGGATGTATCCGGCGAGGCGTTAATGCTCGCTGCCCACGCCGGATTGAGTTATAGTAGCGGAACTTTTGGACTGGGACTATAGTGCGCGCTCGCTGCCAGCAATCGCGGAACGGCGGTAACGTGTTTCGCGGAAATTTCGACTTCGGGCGCGGCACGAAACGGAGTGGTCATGGCGTACTTCAGGAAAATACCCAAAATTCAGGAAATGCTGGATCTTTTTGCGTCGAAGCAAAACTGGCTGATTCTGGTCAACGCCGATCCCGACGCCATGGCTTCCGCCATGGCCTTGAAGCGGATCATGAGCCGCCGGGTCAACGAGGCGGAGATCGCCCGCATCAATGAAATCACGCGGCCCGACAACCTCGCCATGGTCCAGTCGACCCACCTGCGCATGGACAAGTTTGAGCCGGGCATGATCACCCGGTTCGACCGGTTCGCTCTGGTGGATTCGCAGCCGCACCATTCCCCCGTTTTCCAGGGCACCCACTTCTCCATCGTCATCGACCACCATCCGTTGCCGGAAACGCCCGCCGAGGTGGAGTACGCCGAAATCCGGCCGGAATACGGCGCCAACAGCACCATCCTGACCGAATATCTTTACAATCTGGACATCCGGCCGGGAAAACTCCTGGCCACGGCCTTGCAATACGGCATCAAGAGCGACACCATGAATTTTACGCGGAAGCTCTGCGACGCGGATCTGCGGGCCTTTCAATATCTCGCCAGGTTTTCGGACCAGGCCATGCTTTCCCGCATTTCCCGCAGTGAATTCCACAGACGGTGGCTGCCCTTCTTCGCCAAGGCCTGCGACAGTCTTCATGCCGTCCGAACCGGCCAATTCGTGTTTATCGGCAAGGTGGAAAATCCGGATATCCTGGTTGTCATCGCGGATTTCCTGACACGCGTCTACGAGTTCCGCTGGGTGGCCGTCAGCGGAGTATACGGGGACACGGTCGTGGTCATCTACCGGGGAGACGGCAGCCGCGATATCGGCCGGCTCGCTTCCGCCCAGTTTTCCGATATCGGCTCGGCCGGGGGGCACAAATCCCTCGCCCGGGCGGAATTTCCCGTAGCCGCCGCTGGGGAGGGCGACCTGGAACTGTTCATCTTCAAACGCGTTCTGGCAAGCCCGCGGAAAAAAACAAATCGCGAGCAGGCTGAAGAGCAAGGGCCCCCGGCCGGAGAACCCACTGGGGAAGGGGAAAACAGCCCTTCCTGACCTTCGCTTCCGGCTCCGATTTTCCCTCCTTCCCCCTGGCCCGGCCGGCGTGCCTTTCCGCGGGGGGCTCATCCGTTGTATCATGGGACTACCGGGAGTGCCTTGATGCCAGACAAAGAAGGCAGTTCCGCGCGGAGCGAAGCGTAAGCGACATACAGGCGCTTCGTTCCGGACGAGCCTGACGACGGATCAAGCGAATTGAGGCGCTGCCGGAATACGGCCTGGACTTTTCGCGATAGCCGGGTTATAGACTATATGATAGGTCTTTGCCCGCACGCGTGTGCGGGGCAGAAACGCGCGCCTGTCCGCAAGCCTGGCGGGTTATGCGGCTCCGCTGCAATTTCTTGGTTCGAAACGTAGCACCTTCTTGCCAGCATCATTGGCGCGCCCTTTTGTCACCACCTCTTTGCGCTCGACGCGCAACATGCCGCCGTCCGGGCGGAGTCTTCGTCCGTTCCCGTCGGCGGTCGAAGGAGTTTTGATCTCCTAAACCAGCGTGAAGGAGGGTACATGCCGAAAATAGAGATCCGGGGCGTCACCAAGGTTTTCGGGGAACATCCCTCGACGGCCCTTTCCCTGCTCAAAAAGGGAAGGGACAAGACGGAGATCCTGCGTAAAACCGGCTGCGCAATAGGCGTGAACAACGTGAGCCTTGACGTTCGCGAGGGTGAACTCGTGGTGCTGATGGGACTTTCCGGCAGCGGAAAATCGACCCTGCTGCGGTGCGTGAACCGGCTTGTCGAACCAAACAGGGGTTCGGTGTTCGTGGACGGCGAGGACGTGCTGCGCCTGAACCCCTCGGAACTGCGCGAACTGCGGCAGCGAAAATTCGGCATGGTGTTCCAGAACTTCGCGCTTTTCCCGCACCGGACGGTTTTGCGGAACGCGGAATACGGCCTCGACGTCATGGGCATGGCGGCTTACAAGCGTCGCGAAAAAGCCATGGAAGCCCTGGAAATCGTGGGGCTGAAAGGCTGGGAGGAAAAATACCCGGCCCAGCTTTCCGGGGGAATGCAGCAGCGCGTGGGCCTTGCCCGCGCCCTGGCCCTGGATCCGGATATCCTGCTCATGGACGAGGCTTTCAGCGCGCTGGATCCGTTGATCCGCCGGGAGATGCAGCAGGAACTTTCCCGATTGCAGGAGGAACTGCGCAAGACCGTCATTTTCGTCAGCCACGATCTGGACGAGGCCCTGGCCATCGGGGACAGGATCGTTCTCATGAAAGACGGGGCCATCGTGCAGATCGGCACGCCGGAAGAAATCCTGACGTCTCCGGCCGACGACTATGTTTCCCGGTTCGTCGCAGACGCGGACCTTTCCCGCGTGCTGACCGCCGCTTCGGTCATGAAACGCTCCGAGGCCGTGGCGGTCCTCGGCGTGGACGGGCCGCGCACGGCACTGCGCAAAATGCGCCACAGCGGCATCGCCTATCTTTTCGTTATCGATCGGTCCCAGCGGCTTCGGGGCCTTATCAGCGTGGAGCGCGTTTCCGAAATGTTCGCCAAGGGCGAACGGGACCTCGAATCCATCATGCTTCGCGACATCAAGACGGTCACCCTCGATACGCCGGCTTCCGAGCTGATCCCGCTCATGGCGGACCTGCCTTACCCGCTCGCGGTAACGGACGCCAGGGACCGGTTCGCCGGGGTCATCATCCGGGGAACGCTGCTGGGCGCCCTGGCGGAAGGCGGCAGCGGCCCGGCGGAAGACGATCCGCCGCCGCGTCCCGCCGCCGGCGGCGACATGGCGCAGAACGCAACAGCGGGAGGAACGCATGGTTGATATACCTATTCCCAGAATTCCCGTCGGCCAATGGGTCGAGAGGGGCATCGATTTTCTGCTGGCCCATTTTTCGGACGTGACCCGCTGGATATCGCAGGAGATGAACGCGTTTCTCTCCGGCTTCGAAGGGTTGCTCCTGTCGGTTCATCCTCTGGTTCTCATCACAGCGGCCACGATAGGCATCGGGTTTCTCACCCGCAAACGGTCGTTGACGGTGTTCGTCTTCTTATCGCTGGGGCTGATATGGAACCTGCAACTCTGGCCCGAGGCCATGAGCACGCTCACCCTGGTTCTGGTCGCGACGACGCTGGCCGTGGGCATCGGGATACCGCTGGGGATCGCGGCGGCCGTCCATACCAGCCTGCACCGGATCATCATGCCGGTGCTGGACATGATGCAGACCATGCCGGCCTTCGTGTACCTTATTCCGGCCATTCCCTTTTTCGGCCTTGGCAAGGTCAGCGCGCTTTTCGCGACCATGATCTTCGCCACCCCGCCCGCCATCCGTTTCACGTATCTCGGCATACGCCAGGTGCCGGAAGACCTGGTGGAATGCGCCGAGGCCTTCGGCTCGACCAGGGCCCAGAGGCTTTTCAAGCTTGAACTGCCCCTTGCCGCGCCGACGATCGTGGCTGGCATCAACCAGACGATCATGTTGGCCCTGTCCATGGTGGTCGTGGCCGCGATGATCGGCGCCAAGGGGCTTGGGGGCGCCGTCTGGCGCGCCATCCAGCGGCTGGAGATGGGCAGCGGGTTCGAGGCCGGGCTTGGCATCGTCATCCTGGCCATATGCCTTGACCGTGTGCTGCAGAACCTGGTCGGCCGCATCCGGTCCAAAACGCGGGCGTAGCAAGCGCGCGACAAAAGGAGGGACTATGAACAAACTGAGCCGCATCTGCCTGGGAATAACACTGGTCTGCCTATTGGTCCTCGGCGCCGTCCCGGCGGACGCCGCCCCGAAAAAAAAGGTGACCGTCGTGTATGTGGAATGGGATTGCGCGACAGCCACCAGCTATCTCGCCAAGGCCGCGATGGAAGAGAAGCTCGGCGTGGAGGTGGAACTGCTGCCGGTCAGCGCGGCCGCCATGTGGGCGTCCGTGGCTTCGGGAGACGCGGACGCGTCCCTGACCGCATGGCTGCCCGCGACCCACGCGAGTTACGCGGAAAAGCTCGCCGGGCGGTACGAGGATCTTGGGCCGCTCGTCGCGGGCGCGCGCCTGGGCTGGGCCGTGCCCGAGTATGTCACCGTGACCTCCATGAAGGAAGTTGGCGCCCATGCCAGGGAATTCAAGAACACGGTCACCGGCATCGATGCCGGGGCCGGGATCATGATGCTTTCCGAAAAAGCCATGAAGGTTTACGGCCTGGATTCCATGGTCTTGCAGGACGGATCCGGGGCCACCATGGCCGCCGCTCTCGGGGACGCAGTCCGGCGCAAGGAATGGATCGTGGTCACGGCCTGGTCGCCGCACTGGATGTTCGGCCGCTGGAACCTGCGGTACCTTGAAGACCCGGAGGGCGCGCTTGGCGGCAGCGAGGAGATCCATGCGATCGTCCGCCGGGGGTTGGCCGAGGACATGCCGGAAGTTTACGCGTTCCTGGACGCGTTCCGTTACGCGGATATCGGCCAGCTGCAAACCTTGATGGCCTGGAACCAGGAGAGCGGCGCGGACCTTCTGGCGAACGCCAGGCGGTTCATGAAGGAAAATCCCGAACTCGCGGCTTCGTGGTTCAACTAGGGGTGGGGA
>JAJBSY010000301.1 GCA_020861205.1 Deltaproteobacteria bacterium
GGGAAGGGAACCGGGCCGGGCTTGGGCGGACGGGCGGCTTCGTCCGATTTGTCACCGATCGCGCCCGGCCCGGAGTAAGTTTCCCCGGGTTCGCCGATCACGCAGAGCAGCCCCTGCACCGGAACCTCGTCGCCCTCCTTGGCGAGGATGGCGAGCACCACGCCCGCCGTCTCGCTTTCCACGGTACTGGAGAGTTTGTCCGTTTCTATGGCGACCAGGGCGTCGCCAACGGCGACGGTATCGCCTTCCTTGACGGCCCAGGATCCGATCGTGCCTTCCGTCATGGTCAACCCCAACTGGGGCATGGTGATTGCTGTAGCCATGCGACCTCCTCAAGCCGGAAGATTCAGCGTTTTCTTCACCGCGGCCACGATGTCCGCAACCTGCGGGAATACCGCGTCTTCCAGCGGAGGACTGAACGGCGACACCACGTTCAGGCCCGCGACGCGGGCTACCGGGGAATCCAGCTCGTCGAAAAGCTCCTCGGTGATCTCGGCGGCAAGTTCCGCGCCGACGCCGCCCCGCCGGACGCCTTCCTCCACGACCACGACGTTGTGCGTCTTGCAGACGGAAGCCCTGATCGCGTCCCAATCCAGGGGCACCAGGGAGCGCAGATCGACGATCTCCGCGTTTACCCCTTCCCCCGCCAGCCGCTCGGCCGCGTCCAGGGCGAAGAGAACCTGGCGGGACCAGGTCATGATGGTCACGTCCGCGCCCTCCCGCTTCACGTCCGCGAGCCCCAGCGGGATGACCCGATCGCCCTCCGGCACTTCACCCTTGGTCGCGTAGAGCAGCTTGTGCTCCAGAAAAATCACCGGATCATCGTCGCGGATGGCCGCCTTGATCAGCCCCTTGGCTTCGGCCGCCGTCGAGGGGCAGACGACCTTGAGCCCGGGGATATGGGTAAACAGGGCTTCCAGGCACTGTGAATGCTGGCCCGCGTTGCGGCGCCCGGCGCCCATGGGAGCGCGGATAACCATGGGAACGCTCACCTGGCCGCCCGTCATGTAGCGCAGCTTGGCGGCCTGGTTCATGACCGGGTCCAGGGCGTCCCCGATAAAATCGTTGTACATCAGTTCCACGACCGGGCGGAGCCCTCGCATGGCCGCGCCCACGGCCATGCCGGTGAACCCGGATTCCGCGATGGGGGTTTCGATCACGCGGTTCGGGCCGAACTCTTCCAGAAACCCCTTGGTGATGGCGAAGGGGCTGCCCATGACGCCGAGGTCCTCGCCGATCATGACAACTTTCGGGTCACGCAACATTTCTTCCCGCATACCTTCGCGGATGGCCTGGCTTACGCTGATCCTGCTCATCGCGCCACGCTCCTTTCATTGTCGGTGGTGTAGACGTCGGTGACGGCCATGGCCGCGTCCGGGTACGGAGACGACTGGGAAAACTCGAAGGCCGCTTCGATCTCCGCCGCCATGGCGTCCTCGATGCCCTGCAATTCCTCGGGCGTGAACCCGTTTTGCAGCAGATAGCCGCCGAAACGCTTGATGCCGTCCCGCTTCAGGGCTTCCGCCATATACGAGTCGGGACGGTAGGCGGCCGGGTCGCCGCAATAATGGCCCTGGTGGCGGTACGTCATGCATTCGATAAGGGAGGGACCCTTGCCCTTGCGGGCGCGCGCCACCGCTTCCTTGACCGCTTCGTAGACGGCCAAAACGTCGCAGCCGTCCACGGTCTTGCCCGGGATGTCGTAGGCCTTGGCCCGGACCGCGATGGTATCCGTATTGGTGACGGTATGGATATTCACGGAAACCGCGTATTGGTTGTTTTCGCACAGGTAGACCACGGGCAGGTCCCAGGCGGCGGCCATGTTCAGGCTTTCGTGGAAGGTGCCGTGGTTGGAGGCTCCGTCGCCGAAAAAGCAGAGGGTCACCTCGTCCGTGCCGAGCGTTTTGGAGGCCAGGGCCGAACCCGTGGCAATGGGAATGCCCGCGCCCACGATGCCGTTGGCCCCCAGAATGCCGAGGGAAACGTCCGCGATATGCATGGAGCCGCCCTTGCCGCCGCAATATCCCGTGGCCTTGCCGAACAGCTCGGCCATGGCGCGGTCCGTTCGCGCCCCCTTGCCGATGCAGTGCCCGTGACCCCGGTGGGTGGAGGTAATGAAGTCGCGTTTTTCCAAGGCTTTGGTCGCCCCGATCACCGTCGCTTCCTGGCCGATGCAAAGATGGATGTTTCCGGCGCACAACCCCTTGGTAAAGGCGTCCGCCGCCTTCTGCTCAAACTTTCGGACCCGCCACATACCCTCGTACATGGCTTGCAGCAATTCCCTGGAATATGGTTTCCTGCTCACGGGCAACCTCCTTGCGGCCTGCGTTTCTTCGCGGGTTTTGTATACCACGGTCCGCGCCGCCCGGCCATACGGGAAATGGACCGGTCGCGCCCTAATTTGCTTGACGCTTCGCAGGCCCGTTTCGCGTGAAGCGCATGGAGCTTGCTACGCTTCGCGCCGCACGGAACTCGCTTTCCTTGCCTGAAGACGATCGAGGCGCTGCCGACGAGACGCGATACATACCCAAAACGGCTGGAAAGACGAAGGCCCCGCCGGAGCGGGGCCTTCAGGCATACCGCCCAAAGCGGCATCAACCGGTACCGGGAAATTAGAGATCCCGGTTGATGGTCCCTTCCCAGGTGCTGACGCGCGCCTGTTCGGATTCGTCCGGGGAAACCCACTTGGTGGTCACGGTCTTGGTCTGGGTGTAGAATTTCAGCCCGTCGCGGCCGAGGCAGTGCAGGTCGCCGAAGAAGGACCGCTTGTGGCCGGAGAACGGGAAGAACGCCAGCGGCACCGGGATGCCCACGTTCACGCCCACCATGCCGCCGTCCGTGCGGCGGGCGAACTCCCGGGCATAGTGGCCGGAGGAGGTGAAGATGGAAGAACCGTTGGCAAAGGGGTTCGCGTTCATGATGGCGAGGCCGTCCTCAAACCCCTTGCACCGCTTCACGCACAGCACGGGGCCGAAGACTTCCTGCGTGCCGACGGTCATGGCCTCGGTCACGTTGTCCAGGATGGTCGGGCCGACATAGTAGCCGTTCTCAAAGCCCTTGGGCTTGCAGCCGCGTCCGTCCAGGACCAGGGTCGCGCCCTCTTCAACGCCCTTGGTGATCCAGTTCTCCACGAATTCCTTGTGGGAGGCGCTGATAACCGGGCCGAGCTGGTTGGCCGGGTCATAGGCCGGGCCGATCGTCAGTTCCATGGACAACTTCTTCATGACCTTCACGAATTCGTCGGCGATGGAATCCTGCACCACGGCCACGGGGAGGGCCATGCAACGTTGGCCGGCGCAGCCGTAAGCGGAATTTATGATGCGGCGGGCGGTCCACTCGATGGGGGCGTCTTCCAGAACCAGGGCGTGGTTCTTGGCTTCGGTCAGGCACTGCACGCGCTTGCCGTTCGCGGCGGCTGTAGAATAGATCTTCAGCCCGACGGAAGTGGACCCCACGAAACTCACGCCCTTGATATCCGGATGCGTGATCAGCTCGGTCACTTCGTCGCGGCTGCAGGTGACGAGGTTCACCACGCCCTTGGGCAGGCCGGCTTCATACAGAAGCTCCAGGAGGCGCATACCGGTCTGGGGCACCATGGAGGCGGCTTTGAGAACCATGCAGTTCCCGGCGGTGATGCACAGCGGGACAAACCAGCCGAAGGGGATCATGGCCGGGAAGTTGTACGGGGCGATGCCCACGAACACGCCCACGGCTTCACGGTAGAGGATGATGTCGTGGCCGCGCGTGGCGTCCATCATGGAATGCCCCTGGATTTCCAGCGGCGCGCCGACGGCGACTTCGCAGGCTTCCACAACCTTGAAGACGTCGCCCTTGGCTTCTTCCAGGGCCTTGCCCATTTCGGTCGCCAGGATCAGGGAAATTTCGTCAAAATGCTGGTTGACGAGTTCGCGGAATTTGAAAATGACCTGGGTACGCAACGCAACCGGGGTCGCGGACCAGGCCGGGAACGCGGCCTTCGCGGCCGCCACGGCGGCATTGACTTCCTCTCTGGAGCAAACCGGGGCCTGGGCGATCTGCTCGCCGGTGCTGGGGTTCATGACGGCCGTGAATTTGCCGGAGGAGGATTCCCTCCACTCGCCGTTTACGCAATACTTGAGGGTTTTGATGGCCATTGGGGCTCCTTGGGAAGAAGTTGGGCATACGATGAAACGGGACGCTCCCGTGGTAAGCGGATCGATTGCGGACAAGGGCCGCAAGGCTCGCGGCATATGACCCGAACACTATAACAGGGGAATATTCCAGGCAAGCGGGATTTGAGCTTTAACGGAAGCCGGCCGGAAACCTCCGGTAGGAGACGGAATCTCAGAGCCGAGGCAACCCTTCGACCCGCGTCTTCACGCCCGTGGACGCGGCTCGGCGGCGGTTCAGGAAAGAGTCCCCCCGTGGCGGGCCAGCCACGCCTCCCGCTTCAGGCTGTAAAGACAGTGCGGCCGGTGCGGATGCCCTTCGGGCAGGAGCAAGAGGTCGAAGGTTTCCGGCTCGCGCCGCATCCCGAGGCGTTCCATGACCGCGAAGGACCGGGTATTGCCGAGGGCGGTGAAGGAGACTATTTCCGGCAGGTTCGCTTCCAAAAACCCGAAGCGGAGAATTTCCCGCGCCGCTTCGGTGGCGTAGCCCCTGCCCCAGGCCGACGGTTCCAGCCGCCAGCCGATTTCGACGCAGGCCCGTCCGACCCCGAACTCCGGCCCCGGTTCGTGCATACCCGCCATGCCGATGAACCGATTGTCGCTCTTGCGCTCGATGGCCCAGAATCCCCAGCCGCGCGCTGCGAAATCGGCGCGCAGACGGTCGATGAAGGCGTCGCTGGCGGCGCGATCCCGGAAAGGCGGCAGGTATTCGCTCACGCGCGGATCCGCGCTCATCGCGAAGAACGGTTCGCGGTCATCGTCCCGCCAGGGGCGAAGCAGCAAACGGTCGGTTTCAAGCGTCACGGCGGGCGGCATACGTCCTCCATAAAAATCGCGGCATCCGGTCCGGGCAAGGCGGCCCTCCTCCCCGCTACCATCCTTGCTGCGATCCTGTCCAGTCCCGCGCGTCCCGGTAGTGCCTCAAGTTTGCTTGATACTTCGCCAGGCCCGCCCCGCGCGAAGCCCCTGTATGGTTTGAGACGCTTCCCCAGCGCGGAACCCGCCTTCTTTCCCGGCGACAAAGTGAGGCACGGCCGGCGGTTTGCGTCAGGCCGGACGCAACGCCGTTTCGCTCCACATTCAAATTCTTTTGGTGTACGAAAAAGACAAACAAGACCGTCCCGAGGAGCGCGTATGGGTATCCTGCATTCATTCGACCTGACCGGAAAAACAGCCTTGGTGACCGGCGGAACACGCGGAATCGGCCTGGCCCTCGCCACGGCGTTGGGCGAGGCCGGGGCGAGGGTGGCGTTTACCGGCACCCGTCAAAAAGGGGTGGAGAACGCTCTCGCCCTTTACGCGGAAAAAAACATCGCCGCGCGCGGGTATGTTTTCGACGTTTCGGACGAAACGGCCGTGGCGGCGAATATGGCCGCGGTGCACGAGCATCTCGGCGCCG
>JAJBSY010000274.1 GCA_020861205.1 Deltaproteobacteria bacterium
CCATGAAGCGGTGGCCCAGGCGTATGACAAGTACCAGAAATGCGGCATCCGGGGAGCCCGAAACCTGTTCGCAACAGGCTGGTAAAACGTCCACCCGCAGGAAAAAACCGGTCACTCCCCTTCCCGGCCGCTCTCAACCCCGGTCGACCTCGACGACGTCGAGCCAGTGCAGAACCGTCACCCCTTCGCGGGCGTACGCGGCAAGCTGCATGGCGCATCCCGAACATCCCGTAAGGATATGGGCGACGTTTGCGGGCATCTCCCGCAGGCATGCCTCCGCCATGGACGCGGAAAGGTCGGGATCGGTCATTTTGAGGATGCCCCCCATGCCGCAGCAGATGCCGGATCCTTTCACAAGCCCCGGCATGATGCGGGACAGCAGGGGCATATCGTCGTCCGCATCCCAATGGCAGGGCTGGTGATACCCGTACGCCGCCGGTCCGGCGGCCGGCGGCTCCGCCCGCATCCGTCCGAGAAGCCCGGACAGGGGCGTCAGGCTTCTCCTCCATGTCTCGGCCTCCGCGCCTTCGAGAAAGCCGTCGGCATAATCGGCCAGGCCGTGATGGCAGGAGGCGCAGAAGACCGCGATGCGCGGTTTGCCCAAGGCCCTCCAGGCCTCGACGTTGGCCTGCCGCATAGCGGTCATGGCGGCGTATTGCCCCGCGTGATGCATGGTGCCGCCGCAACAGGTGAAGGAATCCGCGCCCAAAAGCGCGTATCCCGCCGCCCGCAAAAGCGCTTCCGCCTTCCGGGTCCAACGGGGGCGCACGTTGCGCGCCGTGCAGCCGGAAAACAGCACTACCGGCGTATCGTCTTCCGGCGCGCCATCCCGCGCCAGCCTCACCCATGGCCGGATATTTTTCGGATTTACCAGCGCTTTGGCCGTCGCCAGGGACGACTCCAGCATTTTCGGCGTCAGCCCCTTGGGCGCGAGGCCGGCGAGAAACCCGACGGTGGGCCAGAGCGGCCCCATGTGTTTGATCCACATCTCCCAAAGCCGCTGGCTCCAATGCGGATGCCCGGCCCGAACGTCCGCCAGCAGGTCCGCCGTGGACAACTTGCGCGCGCAGGCCTTCTTGCACCGCCCGCACCCGGCGCAAAGGCGCGCCAGGGCGAAGACGTCATCCCAGGTAAACCCTTCCGTCTCGATCCCGGCGTTGACCGGTTCCAGGAGAAGGCGCTTGGCCTTGGGGGAGAACTCCTCCCGCCGATGCCGCCTGAATACCGGGCAGACGTTCAGGCATTCGCCGCATTGCGTGCATCCGCGCATGTCAGTAGCCCTTGTTCGGGTTCAGGATGCCCTTGGGGTCAAAGACCGCGCGCACGGCGCGCATCAGCGCCAACTCGTCCTTGCCGAGCTGGCGGCCGACGTCCTTGAGGCACCCTCCGCCGTGTTCGCCGGATATGCTGCCGCCGAATTCAAGAACGGCCTCGTCCATGGCGTGGTGCGCTTTCATGGTCCGTTCCGTATCGTCCGGGTCGGAAGCGTCATAGTGCAGATTGGCGTGGATGTTCCCGTCGCCCGCGTGCCCGAAGGCGATAAGCCGTTTGCCGTTTTCACGGGCAATGGCCTCGAACCGGCGGACGGCGTCGAGAAGCCGCCCGCGCGGCACGGCCATGTCGCCGCCGATACGGTCCGGCCCCATAACGTAGGACGCGGCAGAAATACGGCGCCGATGCGCCCATATGGCGTTCTCTTCTTCCGGGGTCACCCCCGTGATCCGCCAGAGGGCGTCGTCGAGCTGCCGGCCGAGCCGGGCTATTTCCAGCGGCACGGTTTCGCGGCTGCCGTCAACCTGGAACAACAGGAGGGAGTTGACCGTCTCGGGCCAGGGCGTCGCGCCGGTCTCGCGAAGTATTTCCAGGACCGTTTCACCCATGAACTCCAGGGCGGAAGGCAGAATGCCCGCGTCGAAGACCTTGCCCATGGAGAGCAAGGCCGCGTCCAGGGAGGGATACCCCACCAGGATGGATGCCGAAGCCTCGGGTTTCGGCAGCAGTTTCAACGTCAGTTTCGTGATGATCCCGAGAGTGCCCTCGGAGCCGACCATCAACCGGGTAAGATCGAGCCCGACCACGTCCTTGTGGGTGCAGCCGCCGAACGTGAGAAGTTTGCCGCCCGGCACGACGACGTCGCAACCGAGCACGTAATCGCGCGTCACGCCGTACTTGACGGCCTTGAGGCCGCCTGCGCAGGTGGCGACATTGCCGCCCACCGAAGTGGCCTTGCCGCTGGCCGGATCCGGCGGGTACATGAGTCCCCGCTTTTCGCATTCCGCCTGCAAGGTGGCGGTGCAGACGCCCGGCCCCACCTCGGCCACGAAATCCGTGGCCGAAATATCCATGATGGCGTCCAGCCCCATGGTGGAGAGCACAATGCCCGGCACCGTGGGAGCGCACCCGCCGGCCAGGCTCGTTCCGCGCCCTCGCGGATGCACGACGATCGTCTCCGCATCCGCCCAGCGCATGAATTCCCGGACCTGCGCGACATCCACCGGGCGGACCATGGCGAAAATTTCTCCCGGAACGAGTCCGGCATCGGACGCGTATACCCGGAGAACTTTTTTATCGAAACTGACGTTCTCTCCGAAAAGGTCTTCCAGGAACACGCGGTGCGCGTCCGTCAAGGCGGCGGCAAAGGTCATACGGTCTCCCGCGGAGCGCGATGTCGCTCCCGCATCCCGGTATGCATACCCTTGTCCGGAACTTGCCGCAACCCGGCCCTTCGCGGGGTAGTGTCGCAGTTTGCCTTCCGACATGGAAGGCGAGTTTCCGCGCGGAGCGAAGTGTATCTAGACATACATGAGTTTCGCGCGGGACGAGCCTGATGAAGTATCAAGCAAATTGCGGCGCTACCCTTCACGGGTCAAACCCATTGACGAAAGCATCGCTCCCACTATACGCTGCCAGCGCCGTGGTTATTTCCGCGACCGCCCGGCGGCGCGCCCCCGCCCGGCGCGGTAGCAGCTTTGCCGGAAACCGCCGCGGCGCCGTGATTCACCATACGTCCCGTAAATCCGGGCCGTGCCTGCCGACTATAGGGTCCGTGCGGAAACGATATGAGCATACGCAGCAAATTCATCCTTGTTCTCCTCTTCTGTCTCGCGGCCGTTACTGCGGCCATTTGCGGCGCGGTCCGGTTTTACGCCCTCCGGGAGGCGGATACCGCCTTTGTCCGCGAGGCGTCGGCCCAGCTCGACCGGGTCGAGGACATCATCCACATCTATTTCAAGGGCGCGGAACGGGCCGTGAAAAACCTTGCGTCCCTTCCCGAAGCCGACAATGCCGCCCTTGCCCGCAACCCCGCCGCTCCGGGGGCGGACCCCCGCGCCCTAGCGGAGGCCGAATCCGCCCTGCAACAGCGGCTTGCGTTGCTGCCCCAGGTCATCCCGGGGGTGGAAGCGGCCTTTTGCGGCTACAGAAACGGCTCCTTCCATTCCAGCGGCGGCGACGCGCGGCCGGACGGATACGACGCCCGCGCCGAATCCTGGTACTCCGACGCCGCCTGGGGCCTTGCCGACGTTTCCATCACGGACGTCGCCATATCGGAGAAAACGAAGAGCCTTGTCGCCACCGTGGCCACCAGGATCAGGGACGGCAACGGCGATACCGCCGGGGTCGCGGCTCTTGTCATGACCATGGGCGCGCTTTCCGATACGTTGCGGGACGTGCGGCCCGGGCGTAGCGGCCGCATCGTGCTGTTCGACGCGGAAGGCCGGGTGCTGTTCGACCCCGAAGCCCAGGAAAACCTGTTACGTCCCGCCGATCAGACCGGTCCTCTCCTGCGCTCGCTGATGCAGCTCCCGGCCGGTCGGCACGAAGTGCCGCATAACGGGACGTCGCTCCTGGCGTTTTCCCGCGTTTTCCCCGATACCCGTTGGAAGGCGGCTCTCCTGCTCGACAAAAGCGAGCAGGCCGCGCCCTGGGACGGGACATTCCGGGCCGTTCTGCTCGTCGCTGCCGCCTCCTGCCTTGGCCTCGCGCTCGCCGGCGTACTGCTGGCCATCGGCGCCACGAAGCCGCTGTATGCCCTTATCCGGCAATCCAAAGCCCTGGCTGGCGGCGACAAAGAGGCGCTCGCGGCCATCGCCGGGCGCGGTCCGGACATTACCGCCCTGCAAAGCGATATCGGGCAGCTTACCGGGCGCGTAATGCTGCTGGCTCAAGCGGAAAAAGAACATGCCGGAGAAATCGAGGCGTACGCCCGCCGGGTGAGGGAGGCCGAACACAATCTCTCGGGGAAGACGGCGCGCGAAGCCTACCGCGCGGCCTGCCATGGCGCGGCCCAGGCGCTCGCGCCCGTTATCGCCGCAATCGGCGGCAGCGTTTCCGGCATCCGGGAGTGCGCGAACCGGCTCCATGCCTGCACCCGCACGCAGGCGCTCTCGGCGAACAACGCCCATACCGTGATAACCGGCCTTGCGGACGACGTCGGGACCATGGCCGGACAAGCGGCGGAAACGGAAAAAAGCGCCGATGCCGTTCTGGGCCTGATCCATGCGGCCGGCAGGCAGATGCGGGATGCCCTCAACGCCGCCCAAAGCCTGGAGGAAACGGCCGCAACCCTCGCGCCGGGGCTTGACACGCTCAGAGGGCAAGCCGACGAAATGGGCACAGCCGCAAACGCCATGCGGGATGTGGCTGAAGAAATAAACGTCCTGGGGCTCAAGCTGTCCATCGAAGTTTCAAGCGCGGGGGAAGGCGGCAGAAAATTCGCTCCCGCAACGGAAGAAATGCGTACCCTGGCCGAGCGGGCCATGATTGCCGCCGCCTCGATGGATACGGTGCTTGCCGCCATGGACCAGACGCACACCGCCTACGCCCTGGCGGTAGGCAAAAACAAGGCGGCAGCCACGCGTGTTTTTTCCGGGGTTGCAAGGGTGGAGAACGTTTTTTCCGAAGCAACATCGGCCGTCGCGACAACCGTTGAACAAATCCGCGTCCTTGCGACCGCTTTGGAGGGCCTCGCCCTGGCCGAAACGCTGCATCCGGAAAATACGGACGCCATGCTGATGGCGGTCAGAGACGCGGCCGAAGCACTGAAGGGGATTGAGACCTCGGCCGCATCCCTGGAAACCCTGACGGACAGCCTGGCTTCGCTGGCGGAAACCTTTGAAGCGCCCCCGGCGACGGTTTTGCCGGGTACCCAGGCCGGGCAGGGTAGTGCCTCAATATGACTTCAGACGAGGAAGGCGAGTTCCGCGCGGAGCGAAGTGTATCAAGACATACATGAGCTTCGCGCGGGACGAGCCTGATAAAGTTTCAAGCAAATTGGGCCACTACCCCGGGGCAGAAAGGTCTTGACTAATCGGGCGAGCCGGATATGATTCCTGCCTGTTTACGGCGAGAGCCGGAATGGGCCAAGGAGTTCTTGTTTGCACGACCCCGAATACCGGCGGCAGCCGGTCGTATATATCCGAATTTCTGAAGATTCCGCCGGGCGGCTTCCAGAAATTGTCAAGGATGCTTCCATTGC
>JAJBSY010000037.1 GCA_020861205.1 Deltaproteobacteria bacterium
GGGGATGCTTGGCGGTATGACGACGCCGATCGTTCCGGCGGCCGCCAGAATGGCCAGGGAAAACGCTCTCGCGTATCCCGCCCGGATCATGGCGGGAACCATGATCGAGCCGATGGCGACAACCGTGGCCGGGGCCGATCCCGAAATGGCGGCAAAAAACATGCAGGCCAGGATGGCGATGATGCCGAGGCCGCCGTGGACGTTGCCGACCAGGCTCGTTGCCAGCATGATGAGACGTTTGGAGATGCCGCCCCTGTCCATGAGCACCCCCGCGACCATGAACAGCGGTATGGCGAGCAAGGGGAATGAATCCATGCCCGTGAACATGCGCTGGGCGACGAGGAACAACGGCGCTTTGCCGCTGACGGCGATGGCGAGGAAGGTGGCGAACCCGATGCTGACGGCGATGGGCACGTTCAGGACGACCAGGGCGGCGAGGGAAAGGAACAGTATTTCGCTCATACCGGGTTCTCCGGGGAGTTTTCCATGCCGCCGCCTGTCGCGATAACCGCCGAAAGAACAAGGTAATGCAGGCACATGAGGGCGCAGCCGATCGGGACGGCCATGAAGACGAGATACATCGGAATTTCCATGGCCGGTGACGTTTGCGAGGTTTTACCGAGTCTGAGGAAATACTCCCAGCCGTACCAGGCGGTCAGCCCCATGAAGATCATGCACAGGCCGTTGGCGAGAACGGCCAGGGGCCGCTGCACGCGTTGCGGCAGCGGTTTGACGAACACCTCGACGCCGATGTGCGCGTTTTTCACAACGCCCAGGCAGCCGCCGAAGAACACGGCCCATATGCTGATATAGCGTGACAGCTCGTCCGTGAAGCCGAACCCGGCTTTTATGACGAACCGCTCCAGAATACCCCAGAAAACCACGGCCGTCATGGCGATGAGCAGCCAGGCCGCTATGTATTCCTCGATGCGGATAAGGATTTTCTGCAGTCGCAGCAAACTGTGCATTGTGCCTCCCGTCGGGCAGAGGTTGGAGCCGCACGGTCGTTCGGAGCGCTTTCGCCTTGGGGTGATCGCCTTCACGGCGACCAAGACCCGCCCGCTCCAATCTCGCGGGCCGTACCCATTTTTCATAAGGCCGGGGCGGAGTCCCGGGTATGCTCGCACAGGCGCCGTGTTCCGGCCGGTGTAAAGGCGGCAAAACCGTCATTTCGTTTGCGCGGCGGCGATCGCTTTTTTCAAATCCTCAATGATTCCGGGGCTGACCTGCTTGCGGATAAAGGCTTCAACGCCGGCGGTCCGTTCCTGGAACTGGGCGTGTACCTCGGGAGTCAGTTTGATGATTTCGGTTCCCTTGGACGCCATCAGTTCTTCGGCTTCATCGGACTGCTTCTTGTTGCGTCCGCGCTCTTCATCGCGCCAGATGGCGACGCCTTCCATCATGATTTTCCGCTGGTCGGGCGTCATCCGCGACCAGATGTCCTCGCTGATCATCAGGAGATACGGGCAGTACAGGTGCCCGTCGAGCGTAAGGTATTTCTGCACTTCGTAATACCGCATGGAGGCGATCAGGGAGATGGGGTTCTCCTGCCCGTCCACAACGCCCTGGGCAAGCGCGGTATACAGTTCGGCGAAGGCCATCGGCGTCGGCAGGCCGCCCAGCTCGCGGATCATCGCCATGTGCGCCTGGTTTTCCATGACGCGGATTTTCAGGCCTTTCACGTCTTCGGGAACCCGGATGGGCTTGTTGGTCGTGGTGAAATGGCGGAATCCGTTTTCGGCGAACCCCAGGCAGCGCACACCCGTATCCTTGAGGATCTTTTCCCGGAGGCCGTCGCCGAACGGCCCGTCGAGGACCGCGTGCGCAACCGCTTCGGTCGGAAAGATAAAGGGAATGTCAAAAACCAGGATGTCTTTGGAAAAGTTGGGGAAAGGTCCGTTGGTCAGGGCGGCCATCTCAAGGGTGCCCATTTGCAGGGCTTCGAGCATCTCGCGTTCGCCGCCGAGCTGGCTTGCGGGATACAGTTGGAAGGTGATGGCGCCGTCCGTTTTGTCTTCCACGTATTTTTTGAATATTTCGCAGGCTTCAATAAGCCTGTCCCCCACGGCGGGCGTAACGGTGCCGAGTTTGATCGTCATGGCGGCGGAAGCGGCCCCCACGGCCCCGAAGCACAAAACCACGCCGAGCGCCAGGATGCGGAGAGGTTTGATTCGCATAGAATCTCCTATGGGTAACAGGTTACCGATACGATATGTCGCGGAAGACCGAAGCTGTTCCAGTCTATGGCGGGTGGAGAAGAAAGAGTCAATGCAACCGGCTGGAGCCGGGTAATATTGTATAGATACTTACAGAAATGTCTGGATGTAAAACAGTCGCTATGCCGGGCTGTTGCACTGTTAAACCCGAGAAATTCGTGATATGTGATATATTACAGAAGGAGTGCCCATGGTTGCGAAACGAAGATCCCTGGCGGAGGTCGCCGCCGACAAGCTGCGTCTTATGATCGTGCAGGGACGGCTTGATCTCGGGGAAAAAATCAGGGAGCAGGATATAGCGGAAACGCTCGGCCTGAGCAAGACGCCTGTGCGGGAGGCCTTGTTGCGCCTGGAGGCGGAGCATCTGGTGGTCATTAAGCCCCGGAAGGGGACATTTGTTTTTTCCACCACTCCGGACGATTTGGAAGACTTGTGTTCCGTGCGCATCGCGCTCGAGCAGTCCGCAATACGGCACGCCATGCAACGGAACAGCGCCCGCCTCATGGCATCCCTTGAGCGTTTCGGCGAACCGGTCGAGAAGATCCTGAACGAAGACCGGCACGATATGAACTACTATCTGAAACTGGATTTCGAGTTTCACCGGACGATCATGACCCTGGCCGGCAACCCGTACCTGACGGATGCCTTGTCCGCCATTGCCACCAAGGTACAGGCGCTCCGATACAGGAATTATTACAGCTCCTTTTTCGTCAAGCGGTCACTGGGTGATCACAACAAGCTTTACGCCCTTATGCGCGATGACGATGTGGAGGGAGCGTGCGCGTTCATGGACGTGCACGTGCGCCGGATTTTCGAGCCGGAGAATCTCAAATTGCTGTATATGTGAGGCGCGATCGGATGATGGGGCGACCCGGCTTTCAGGATAGGAGCCGGGTGTTTTTACCGGAGAGCCGAGCGTCATTCTTTCTCTTGCCGCAGCAGCATCTGCACGCCGTAGGCGGCTGTTGCAACGGCGATGATCACGGCGCCCGGGGATATGTCCAAAACATAGGCCAAAGCCAGCCCGGCCAGGCAGAAGACGAAGCAGAGCAGGGCGGAGGCAAGCATCATCCCGGAGAGGCTCCGGGTCATCCTTCTCCCCATGTAGGGCGGAATCGTCAACAAGGCGATGACCAGGATAAGGCCGACGATTTGCAGCAGCATGACGACCGCCACCGCCGTCATGCCGACCAGGAGGTAGAACAGCCCTGGCACGGGCAGGCCTCGCGCCCGGGCGAATTCCGGGTCGAAGGTGATGGCCGTCAGGCCTTGCCCGTAACGATACAGGGCGCCGAGAAGAAGCAGGTCGAGCGCCCCCATGATGGCGAGATTCTCCACCGGAACAGCCAGGATGCTGCCGAAAAGAAAGCCCATGAGATCGCCGGCGTACCCCGGAGAGAGATCGATGAGGATGACGCCGAGGGCCATCCCTCCCGCCCAGAGAATGCCCATGGCCGTGTCGGCCGTCCGGCCGGGCGCTATATCGCCGTCTTTGACCATGGTCCGGGCCATGACCAGGGAGGAGGCAAGGGAAAAGCCCATGGTGCAGGGGAGGACGGGAAACCCGGAAACAAAAGCGATGCCGATGCCGCCGTATGCCGCGTGGGCCACCGCCCCGGCGAGGTAGGAGAGCCTGTTCAGGATGACCAGGGATCCGATGATCCCGCAGGCCACGCTGCACAGGAAGGCCGCGAGAACGGCGTGTTGCATGAAGGGAAAAGAGAGCACGCTCACGCTTTTTCTCCCGGTTCATGGCAGCCGCATCCCGGGCTGTGGCGGATCATCCGGCTGACGGGGCAATCCGGCGCGTGGACGCCGATAAAAGAGCGCAGGGTTTCGGAACTGGGGCAGTTCCCGTCCACGAGCGTCAGCGTCTTGTTGACCAGGGCCACGCCGCTGAAGAAAGGCGATGCCATGCCGAGCTCATGGCTGACCATCACCATGGTGACGTCGTTGCGCAAGCTGTCGCAAAACTCGAGAAAGCAACCTTTCCCTTCCGGATCGATGCTGGCCGTGGGCTCGTCGAGCAACAACAGGAACGGCTCGTCGTCATCCCGGCCCATCAGCGCGCGGGCGAGCAGAAGGCGCTGGCGCTGGCCGCCGGAAAGCGCGTGAACGGGGTTGTTCGCAAGCTCCGCGATGCCGAGGAGGTCAAGAATGCGCATCGCTTTTTCGCGGGCCGGCCCGGTCCGGGACCAGAGGCTCCGGCGGCCGACGGGGCCGCGGGTGGCGAGGCCCGCCGCTCCCATGAGGGTCATGTCCAGAACCGTTGCCGGAAACGCCTGGCGGATGGTGGAAAATTGCGGCACGTAGCCGATGTGCGAACGCGCGTTACCGGGCTCTTTGCCGAATATCCGGACGGTCCCGGTATTGGGCTTGAGCAACCCCAGGATGATGCGCAGGAGAGTCGTCTTGCCGCCGCCGTTGGGGCCGAGTATAGCCAGGAAGTCCCCGGGAGCCACGCGCAGGTTCACATTTTCCAGCACGGTTTCCCGGTCACGGGAGAACGAGACGTTTTGCAGCAGGACGGCATCATCGCCGGCGGGCGTTGCAATAATGCGTTCCGGTACGGCGCTCATCGCGTGCCTTCCAGCGCTTTGGCGAGTTTTTCGGAAAACGCCAGCAGCGCGCCGGGCCAATCTTCGGCCAACGGGGCGGCGTGGATGACCGTGGCATCGATATTCCTGGCAATCGCCGTCACCGCCGAAGCGCTCGTCATGGAATCCGCGACGATGACACGGATGTTGTTTTTTTTGGCGAAATCCATGAGGAGCGCCATGCTTTTGGGACCGGGTTCCCGGCCTTCCAGCTCCACGCTGGCTTCGCGCAGGGAAAAGTCGCGGGCGTAATGCGCCCAGCTCTGGTGAAAGGTCAGGAAGGTCCGCGTCCGGGCCGGTTCCAGCACGCCCCTGATCCGGGCGTCGAGTTCAACGATAATCCCCCGCAACTCCATCCCGCGCCGCTCGAATTCGCTTTTCAGGTCAGGCCGTTTTTCACTGAGCGCGGCAACCATAAGGGGGATGGTCTTCGCCATGTCGTCCGGGGAAAGCCAGACGTGCGGATCGTCCGTTTCAAGCCCGTGATGGTGCGCCCCGTCCTGATGGCGGCCGGGATGCCCATGTCCGTCATGGTCGTGCCCGGCGTGTTCCGCGTGCCCGCCGTCGTGCCGTCCTTTACCCGGGAGCGTGTCGCGCAGCGCCAGGTCCGGCTTGCCCTGAATGCGTTCGACCGCCC